>QKAI01000279.1 GCA_003246505.1 Spirochaetaceae bacterium
GGGCAGAAGGAGAAATACCGGGAGTGCCTGAAGGCGCTGAGGGGCGCCAGCCACTCCCTGCGGGGGGCCTATTATGACGAAGAGCGGAGCCTCTTCGCCCTGATCCTCACCGTGCGCCTTCTCAATGAGCCCTGCTCTCCCCTGGACAGAAGGGGTTATCTTGCCGGGGCGGGAGCCATCGTCAGGACCTTCAGGAAGTGGTCCGTACAGAATCCCCTTTTTCTGCAGCACTACTACCTGGGAATGGCTCTGCTCTCGGGCGTATCGGCCCGGCGGAAGGGATGGGCTCTCCCCTATTTCGAGAAGGCCATAGAACGGGCGGACGAAAGTCACTTCCTTAAGTACCGGGCCCTTTTCCGGCAGTTGGCGGCGGATTTCTGCTCCGCCGCCGGACTTGTCACCATCGGGGGGCACCTTCTGAGCGACAGCCTCTACTACTACCGCCAGTACGGCGCCTTCGGGGTTATCGAAGAGATAAAAGGGTCAACCCGGCTGCCGGTTCACGGGGATGGGGGTTCCCTGTCCGAGGAGAGGGGAGCCCTGGGCCGCCTGGACCTCCAGACCGTGCTCAATGTGTCCCAGTCCCTGGCTAAGGAGATCGATCTGGATCAGCTGATAAGGGAAATCCTCTCCCTTATCATTCAAAACTGCGGCGCCAGCCGGGGAATCCTGATTCTCGTGGACAGGGGCATGCCCGAGGTGATCATGGAGGACGGGGGCGACCGGCTGGTCAAAACCTCCGCCGGAGAGATAGGACGTTACGGGAAAGCCTTCGCCGCCCTTATCCGGGAGTCCCTGGAGGGGATGAAGACGGTCATTGAAAACAAGGCCGAATCCATGTCCCGCCTCTGCTTTCCCTTCGTTTCCCAGCAAAAGGTCAAGGCCCTGGTCTATCTGGAGAACCGCTACTCCACGGGCATCTTCACGGAGGAGCGGGTGGAAATCCTCAGCCTGCTCTCCTCGGCGATTCTTATCTCCCTGGAAAACGCCCGGCTTTACAGAAGCATACGGGACAATAACGAGGAGCTGGAGGAGCGGGTCCGGGAGAGGACGGGGGAACTGGACCGGGCGAACGCGGCCCTGGTGGAGAAGCTGAAGAAGATCGAGGATCTGACCGAGGATCTGACCCAGATGGCGATCAAGGACGATCTGACCTCCCTGTACAACAGAAGGTATCTGAACGAGGTTTTCCCCGGACTGCTCTCCTCGGCCCACAGGGAGAAGAGGGAGATCGCCGTCATCATGATGGATGTGGACCATTTCAAGAGAATCAACGACACCTACGGCCATATGGCGGGGGATGAGGTCCTGAGGCGCATTGCCCGTATCTTCCGGGAGGGATCCCGGCTGAATGATCAGATCTTCCGTCTGGGGGGAGAGGAGTTCATGATTCTGGCTCTGAGGATCGACAAAGACCAGGCCCGCCTCTTCGCCGAAAAAGTCCGCCGCAGAATAGAGGAGGCGGATTTTACCGATATCGGCGAGAACCTGAAGGTTACCATATCCCTGGGCGTTTATGTTTCCGATAGCCGGACGGGAGACCTGGAAGAGGTGCTGAGAAAGTCGGATATCGCCCTATACAGGGCCAAGGAAAGGGGAAGGAACCGGGTGGAATCCTACCCTATATCTGATTGATGAAATCCTGGATGTAGTAAAGAGAGGCGCCCACGGAGACCGAATCCTTGGGATAGCTGCTGATCTGGATCTGGGGGGGCGAATCGGGAAAAACCGCCCTTTCCCGGGTCAGGGACCTGAGCCGCTCCAGATCCTGCTCCCGTAAGTAGAGGGATATCTCCCCGCCCAGGATAATCGCCCTGTCCAGGAGAATGGACAGATTATTCACCGTAAGGGCGAGCATGGAAAGGAAATCCTCCCATCTCCCCAGATGGTCGGGGGAGTTATCCTCCAGTTTCCCGAAAAAATCGGGCAGATTCTCATTCGGCCCCAGCAGGGCGCTCAGGGAGCAGTAGGTCTCCACGCAGCCCCGGGACCCGCAGTAGCACGGCCTCCCCTCGGATACCAGCTGCATATGCTCCGCCGTACCGCAATGGCCGTTCTCCCCCATCATGATCTGGCCGTTGATAATCATCGCCCCCCCCAGATGGTTGCCTATGGAAAGATAGAGGGCGTTCGTGATGCTTTTGTTAAACCAGATCTCCGTATTGGCGGCGCATTTGGCATCGTGGAAGAAGGCGCAGGGATAGTTCAGGTACCGGGAAAAGACATCTATGTCCAGACCGGTATAACCCAGGGTTTTGCCGAAGGAGATCTTGCTGCCGTCCACGGAGGTGAGGCCCTGTATGGCGAAGGCGATTCCCAGGATCTGGTCGGTCAGGTAGTTGTTTTCCAGGATGAAGTCCTTGATCCTGTAGGACACTTCCTTGTAGTAAAGCTCGCTGTCCTGGAATTCTAGATCGTACCGGGCGGATGCGGAGATCTCCCCCTTCAGATCCACGCTGAGAATGCGGATCTGATGGTTGTACATGCCTATGCCCAGGGCGATGCGGGCATCGGCGCAGATGGTATAGGCCACGGCCCGGCGCCCGACGGATGATTCGAAATACCCTTCCTTGATAATAAGGCCCTGATTCTCAAGTTTCCTGAGCTTCTCCGATACGGTGGGAAGGCTCAGGTTGAGCTGGGCGGCAATCTCCTGTTTGGAGCTCTTACCGGAATGGTAGATAAGCTTGTAGATCAGGGAGAGATTGTTTTTCTTTATATCCGATACGGTTATATTCTTCATTATTCCAGTCAGTTCATTGCGAAACCATGAGTCTTGGCCCATCAATTTCAGGGGTATGCACTAAAGTATCATGGAATGGAAAAAAAGAAAATGTTTTTTCTTCATTCCCTTCCTCCCCCTTCCCCGCGAAGGGAAGGGTTCTGCCCGTTCCATAAGGGACTAGAAGCAGGTGAAGGCCCCGTCGATGATGAAATCGGATCCGGTGGTGAAGGAACTGGTGTCGCCGGCGAGATAGACGGCGATGGACTGGAGCTCCTCCGGCCTGCCAAGGCGTCCCAGGGGGGCGATGGCGTTCCACTGATCAATCAGGGCCTTGAGATGGGGGGCGCTGGTGACCAGTTCGGTTCCGATGTAACCGGGGCTGATGCTGTTGACCCGGACGCCCCGCTTGGCGAATTCGACGGCCATGGACTTGGTCAGCTGGATAACGCCGGCCTTGGAGGCGTTATAGGAGCACTGGGGCTGGGGCACGTTGACGATGTGCCCGGACATGGAGGCGGTGTTGACGATGGAGCCGAATCCCTGCTTGAGCATCTGCTTCGCCGCGGCCTGGGAGGTGAGGAATACCCCGGTGAGGTTGATGTCGATAACCTTCTTCCACTGGTCCAGGGTCATCTCCTCGGCGGGGACATTCAGACAGATCCCGGCGTTGCAGAAGGCCGCATCCAGTTTTCCCCATTTCCTGAGGATCGTGTCCATCATGTTCTGGACGTCCTCCGGCCTGGTGGCGTCCGCCTTGATGGCAATGGTTTCCACACCTTCAGCGGAGGCGATCTCCTTCGCGGTTTTCTGAGCCTCATCTATGTCTATGTCTACCAGGGCCACATGGCTTCCGGCCTCGGCAAGGGCGATGGCAATCTGCTTTCCGATTCCCCGGGCGCCCCCTGTAACGAAAGAGACTTTTCCGTCAAGTCGCATCTTTTCTATAATTCCCATTACATACTCCTTTTTCTCAACACTCAATTAAGTAAAGTCATTTTATGAAATATAGTATAGAGTATGAGTGGTTCCCCCATGTTGTCAAGGGAAATTTTTAAAAAACCCGGAACAAATAAGATAAAAAAATATCTAAATAGCTGTCAAACAACAATATATAAGGAAAACCGGTGAAAAAAAACTTAAAAATATTTCTTGACAACTCCCGATTTCGATAATAGCATATGTTTAACAAAATCATTTTACAAAATGCATGTTCGAATCAATTGTAAAGGGATTTCGTCATTTGGAACGCTTCGGGAAACCGGGGCTTCCCGGTTATTGGTTTGGTTTCTGTTATATCCGTGCGACGATATGCAGCCCCGGTTTGAGGATCTGGCGGATTCCATTTGAGATTATTGTTTTATCATTAAACAGATCGGTATTCTCCGATCAGAAAAAACGAGGAAGAAGAATGAAAAAGATTTTTGCCTTACTGTTTGCCGTCGTTTTAAGTTTTGGCCTTTTCGCCAACGGCCAGAGCGACAAAGCGGATACCTTCAAAGTTGGTATCACGATTCAGTCCCTGGAAAACAGCTACTGGGCCGGTGTATTCGGCGAAGTGGAATCCCTGATGAAAGCCAAGGGCTGGGACTACACCATCCTCAGCTGCAAGGACAACTCCGCTACCCAGATTCAGCAGATCGAGAACTTCACCACCAACCAGGTTGACCTGATCATGGTCCACGCCGCCGACCCCAATGCTCTTGAGGACTATCTGGCCGCTGCCCGCAAACAGGGAATCAAGGTAATGTGCTGGGACGACAAAATGAAGAACACCGACGTAAACTGGGTTCTGGACAATACCAAGCTCGGCTACACCATCGGTACCCCCGCCGCTGAGTTCGTAAACGCTAACTACTCCGCTTCCAACAAGGCTCAGATTGCCATCATCAACTATCCCCAGCTCCCCATCCTGCTCGAAAGAGAGAATGGTATCCTCGCCGCTCTTAAGGAGAAGGCAGCCGGCAAGTACGATGTTGTCGCTCAGCAGCCCGCCGTTGACGCCGCTACCGCCCTTTCCCATATGGAAACCATCCTTCAGGGTAATCCCAATGTGAAGGTTGTCTGCTCCATCGGAGCCGGTGGTGACATCGGAGCCAACGAAGCTTTCATGACCAAGTACAACGGCAAGATCCCCGCCGACGTGGGCATCTTCTCCGCCGACGCAACCGAACAGCAGCTCGAAGCCATCCTCGCCGGACAGGCCTCCAGGGCAACCGTCGGTTTCGAAGGTTCCAACAAGAAGACCGCCGCCGCCTGTGTGGCCATCTACGAAAGACTGCTGAACGGCGAAAAGTTTGCCGACCAGAACGTCTACAGACCTCTCCTGGTTATGGATAAGAACAACGCTGCGACTTACCTGGCAGATTTCAAATAAGAAATAGGCTTCCCTAGTTAAGAGGAACCATTGCGGCCCGTCCGCAATGGTTCCTTCATTATTCATTTGGAGAAAA
>QKAI01000473.1 GCA_003246505.1 Spirochaetaceae bacterium
GGAGACCCCTATGCAAATGACATGGCGCTGGTTCGGCGAGGGCAACGACAGCATCACATTGGAACAGATAAGGCAGATCCCCGGCGTGGAGGGCATCGTCTGGTCCCTCCACGACCTACAGGCCGGAGCGGTCTGGCCCGAGGAGCGGATCCGGGATACCATGGGCCTGATCGAAAGGGCCGGGTTCAACGGGGAGGTTGTGGAGAGCGTCAACATCCACGACTCCATCAAGATCGGCTCCCCGGAACGGGATAGGTACATCGACATCTACATCGATACCATAGAGAAGCTGGGAAAGGCCGGCGTCCGGGTCATCTGCTATAACTTCATGCCCGTTTTCGACTGGGTGCGCACCGACCTCTACCGGAAGGCCCTGGACGGCTCCAACGCCCTCTTCTACGAGAAGGCCAAGGCCGAGGCGGACCCTAAGATCCTCATAAAGGAGATCCTGGACGGGGGGAAGGACTTCACCATGCCCGGCTGGGAGCCGGAGCGGCTGGCCTCCATCGAAAAGCTCTTCGAAGCCTACCGGGGGGTGGATGAGGAGAGGCTGACCGAGAACTGCCGGTACTTCCTGGAAAGAATCATCCCCGCCTGCGAGAAGTACAACGTGAAGATGGCCGTCCATCCCGACGACCCCCCCTGGCCCATCTACGGCCTGCCCCGCATCGTGCGCAGCGCCGATCACATCCGCCGCTACCTTAAGCTGGTGGACAGCCCCTGCAACGGGCTGACCTTCTGCACCGGCTCCCTGGGGGCGAACGGGGCGAACGACCTGATCGCCATGGCCGACGAGTTCCACGACCGGATCCATTTCGCCCATCTGAGGAACCTCAAGCGGGATCCGAACGGGGACTTCATAGAGTGCAGCCACAGGACGCAGGACGGGAACGTGGATCTGACCGGACTTGTGGAATTGTTCCGCCGGAAAGGTTATACTGGATACCTGAGGCCCGATCACGGGCGCCATATCTGGGGGGAGGAGGAAACCTGCCGGCCCGGATACGGTCTATACGACAGGGCTCTGGGCGTCATGTACCTGCTGGGACTGTGGGACGCCTTCGGCCGGGGAGAAAAGAAATGAAACTGAATCTGACGGAATTACAGAGGGGCGGCTACGCCGGCTGGGACGGGGCCCTTCCCGCCTTCGACGTGGCCAGGATGCGGGAGAAAACGAAGAAAACCCCCGAATGGGTCCACTTCGGCGCGGGGAACATCTTCCGGGGCTTCGTCGCCTCCAACCACCAGAAGCTTCTGGAAGCGGGAAAGGCGGAGACGGGCATCATCGCCGTGGAGACCTTCGACTACGAGATCATCGAGAGAATTTACAAGCCCTTCGACAACCTGACCCTGAACGTGACCGCCGCCTCCGACGGCAGCCTGGAGAAGGAGATCATGGCCTCCATCGGGGAAGCCCTGACCGGAGATTTCGGCAATGCCGCCGACAAGGCGCGGCTTGAGGAGATCTTTACCGCTCCCTCCCTGAAGATGGTAAGCTTCACCATCACCGAGAAGGGTTACTCCATCACCGACAGCCGGGGGGGCCTCCTCAAGTTCGTGGAGGATGACCTGACCGGGGGGCCCGATAAGGCCCGCCACGTCATGGCCGTCCTCGCCGCCCTGGTGTACAAACGCTTCAAGGCGGGGAAACTGCCCCTGGCCCTGGTGAGCATGGACAACTGCTCCCACAACGGGGAAAAACTCCAGAACGCCCTCTTTCGCATAGGGGAGGAGTGGGAGAAGCGGGGCTTCGTGGAACCGGAATTCAACGGCTACATAAGAAACGAATCCCTGATCAGCTGCCCCTGGAGCATGATCGATCGGATAACCCCCCGCCCCTCGGAGGACGTGCAGAAGGTTCTGGAGATGGAGGGCTGGGAGGAGATGGCCCCGGTCATCACCGGCAAAAACACCTACATCGCCCCCTTCGTCAACGCCGAGGAGACCCGGTACCTTTTCATGGAGGACGCCTTCCCCAACGGAAAGATCCCCCTGGACGCCACCGAGGGCATCTGGTTTACGGACCGGGCTACGGTGAACAACGTGGAGACCATGAAGGTGACCACCTGCCTGAACCCCCTTCATACGGCCATTGCCGTGGTGGGCTCCCTCTTTAATTACACCCTGGTCTGGAAGGCGGTGCAGGATAAGACCGTTGACAAATTGATCTCCCTCATCGGCTATACCGAAGGGCTGCCCGTGGTTACCGACCCGGGCATCATCAACCCGAAGGATTTCCTGGACCAGGTTTACCTGCGGCGGTTCCCAAACCCTTACATCCCCGACGCCCCCCAGCGCATCGCCACGGACACCTCCATGAAGGTGGGCATCCGCTTCGGGGAGACCATCAAGGCCTACGCGAAGTCCCCCGACCGGGACCCCTCCTCCCTGGTAGGCATTCCCCTGGCCATCGCCGCCTGGTTCCGGTATCTTCTGGGCGTGGACGACGGGGGGCAGCCCCTGAACGTCAGTTCCGACCCCCGGCTGGAGGAGATCCAGGGCCTGCTGAACATGAGGGATCCCTTCGGAACCCCGGCGGATCTGAACACCCTCCTGGCCAACCGGGAGATCTTCGGCATAGACCTGTACGAAGCCGGTCTGGGCGAAAGGATACAGGGCTATTTCAAGGAGATGTGCGCCGGGCCGGGAGCGGTCCGGAAGGTGCTTGATAAGTATCTTTAGGGCATGGGAAAAGCCGTTCCTTCCGGGGGACGGCTTTTTTTTGCGGTTTTTCTTGGAAAAAATGAACCTATCGTTTAAAATATACATAAATGTCCAGATTGCTCGTTCATTTTCCCGTATTCCTTTCTCTTCTGGCCAGTGCGGTGCTTCTGCACTTTTCCCTGAACTGGTCCCGGTGGCTGCTGATTCCCTCCTGGCAGACCCTTTGCATGGCCATCATGCTCATCCTCGACGGTAAGAACAGAATGAGGCGGTATCGGAAAATCCGGAGCCTTCTGGATCGGGGCGTCCCCCTGGAGGCGCTGCCCCGGGAGGGGACGATCTGCGGTTTCTTCATAAGGGCCGCCGCCGTAAACGGTAAGAGACCGGCGTGAACCGGTTGAACATATCTTTTGGAGGATAACATGAAGAGAGACTTCGCATTCAATGGGAAGGGGGGAGAGTACTTCAGCCTGATTCTGGTACAGGGGCTCCTGTCGGTGATCACCTTCGGCATCTATCTGCCCTGGGCGCTTGTCAAGATTTACAGGTACATGGCGGAACATCTGACCCTGGACGGCAAACCCTTCGAGTTCAACGGCAAGGGGGGTGAATTTTTCAGTATCCTCCTGGTGCAGTGCCTGCTTTCCATCATCACCTGCGGCATCTACTATGCCTGGGCCATCGTCAAGATCGGAAAGTATGTCATAGAGAACGTCACCTACGACGGGAAGGCCTTCGAATTCCGCGCCCAGGGGTCCAAATTCTTCAGCATCCTGTTCATTCAGCTGCTCCTCAGCGGCATCACCTTCGGCATCTATCTGCCCTGGGCCCTGGTCAAGATCTACGGCTACCTACTGGAGGAAACCTCCTACGACAACCTTCCCTTCGGATTTACCGCGGAGGGGGCCAAGTTCTTCTCCGTACTGTTCGTTCAGCTTCTGCTCAGCTGCATCACCTTCGGTATTTATACGCCCTGGGCCATGGTCAAAATTTACACCTACGTGGCTGCCAACGTGACCTACGGCTCCGGGGAAGTCTTCAAGTTCGAGGCTGTCGGGGGAAAGCTTTTCTCCCTCTACCTCAAGGGCATCATCCTCACTTCCATCACCCTGGGCATCTACGCCGCCTGGTTCCAGATGGAACTGGTCCGCTTTTACATGGACGCCCTTTCCCTGGAGCAGAAGGCGGCCTGACCCCTTACCGCTTACTGGCAATAACCGCCCCTCGGGGGGCGGTTTTTTTATCCCTTTCCCCAATGGGGAAGTTGGTGTATGCTGAATCTATGACCATTAATGACAGAAAAGTGCCCGATTATATGTTTCATCGGGAGTACGACCGCCTCTCCCGTCTCCAGCAGGATCAGCCGGAACCCCTGAAAATAGGGGAGGAGGAACTGCGGGAGATCACCGAACGGAATGTTATTGACCAGTTCCTCTTCTGGCTGAAGGCCGAGGAGGAGGTCCCCGAGATCGACGGGAATGAGGTGGACCGGGTTTTCGCCCGGACCCTGAAGCAGTATCCCGGGGAGGGACGGCCCACGGAGGAGCAGAAGGCGGTCATCCGGAGCGATCTGGAGGGGCAGATCCGGCAGGAAATCTACTTTTCCGGTCTCTTCGCCGGCATTTCCCTTACCGAGGAAGACGCGCGGAGGGAGTTCGATGGCAACCGGGAGAAGTACCGCCTGCCCGAGAAGGTCCACTGCTCCCACATCGTCCGCCATACCCACGGGGAGGGGGTGGATCCCAACCGGGCCCTCCAGGAGATCCTGGAAGCCCAGAAGGACCTGCAGAGGGGGATTCCCTTCGAGAGCGTGGCCCTCAAGTACTCCGACCGGAACGGCCAGGGGGGAGATCTGGGCACCTTTCCCCGGGGCAGCATGGTGGAGAAATTCGAGAAGGTCGTCTTCGCCCTGGAACCGGGCCGGGCAAGTGATGTCTTCCGGACCGAGTTCGGCTACCATATCGCCCTGGTCCACGAGAAAATTCCCTCCCTTCCCCTGGAATTCGGGAAGATCAAGGGGGATATCATTGGGGAACTGGAGAACCGGGAAAGGGGCCGGCTGGTAACGGAGATCCTCGCCGGGCTTAAGGAGAAGGCGGTCATCCTCCGGGATTGATAGGTGGTTACGGGTTACGGGTTACGGGTTACGGGTTACGGGTTACGGGTTTTGAGGCCCGTTCCGCCAGGAGGGCCCAGGCCCTTTCCGGATCCCTCTCTTCTGCCAGAATCTCCTCGGTCATACAGTCCAGCCGGGGCAGCACCGTTCCGTAGTCGCAGGTAATGTTCGCTTCGGCGAAGACCGGCAGGGCCCGGGAGCTGATCCGCTCTGTGGCGCAGCGGCGGATCCCCAGGCGAAGAATCATCAGGGCCGCCGCCCGGCCGATAATCCGGTCCCGGAGAAAGAGATCTTCCCGATTGATTTCCCCTCTCCCGGAGAGAAAGTCATTCAGTTCGAAGAGGGGATGGAGCCAGTGGGA
>QKAI01000010.1 GCA_003246505.1 Spirochaetaceae bacterium
GCCACAGGGAGGACATCTACCCCCTTATGGCGGACTTCGCCTTCATGGGGGGACTCTACCGGCCGGCCTGGTTCATCGAGGCGGAGACCTCCCGGATCAGCCTGGACGACTATGGATCGGAGGGGGTCTACGTCCGGCAGGGAAAGTTCTCCCGGAACCGGGTGGACTTTGAGGTGGAAGTCCCGGTGACCCGCCCCGCCGACGGGCCCGGGCTCAGCTGCCGCTGCCGAATCCTCTCCCCGGAGGGGGAAACGGTCCTGAAGGAGAAGCGGACCGTCAAAGGGGACGGGGCCCTCTTCGCCTTTTCCCTGGAAAAGCCCCGCCTCTGGGAGGGACGTCCCGATCCGGCCCTCTACACGGTGGAAATCAGCCTGCGGGAGGGGAAGCGGGAGATCGACAGCCGAAGGGTAACCACGGGATTCCGCCGGCCCCGGGTCAGCCGGAAGAGGGGCTTTTTCCTGAACGGCCGCCCCTATCCCCTGCGGGGGGTCAGCCGCCACCAGGACCGGGACGGCCGGGGATGGGCGGTCACGGAAGAAGACGAAGCGGAGGACCTGGCCCTGATCGGGGAGATGGGGGCCAACGCGGTCCGCCTGGCCCACTACCAGCACAGCCGGAGCTTTTACGACCGGTGCGACGGAGAGGGGTTCCTGGTCTGGGCCGAAATTCCCTACATTTCCCGCACCTCCCGGGAGGACCGGAGGGGAACCAACGCCCTCTCCCAGCTGGAGGAGCTGATAAGACAGAACTACAACCGCCCCTCCATCTGTTTCTGGGGACTGCAGAACGAGATCACCATTGGAACGAAGAAGGAGTGGGCCGAGAAGATCACCCTCAAACTCCACCGCCTGGCCAAAAAGCTCGATCCGGTGCGTCTCACCGCCCAGGCCCAGGTGGGGCACTACCCGGACGGGGGGCCCCTGAACGGGGTGACCGACTGCCTGGGATACAACAAGTATTACGGATGGTATTACGGGGAGGTGTCCGATCTGGACCGGTGGATCGGGGAGTTTACCTCCCGGAAGAAGCACCCCCCCCTGGGGATCACCGAGTACGGGGCGGAGGGGCTGACCGCCTGGCACAGCGACAGGCCGCGCAAAGAGGATTACACCGAGGAGTACCTCTCCCGCTACCACGAGGAGACCCTGGCCGTCTTCCGCCGCCATCCGGAGCTGTGGGGCACCTTCGTCTGGAACATGTTCGACTTCGCCTCCCCCCTGAGGGACGAGGGGGGCGTGAAGGGAATGAACAACAAGGGCCTGGTGAGCTATGACCGGAAGGTGAAAAAGGACGCCTTCTACTGGTACAAGGCCCACTGGAGCGACGAGCCGATGGTCCATATTACGGGCAAGCGCTACCGCCGCCGCCGGGGCCGGTACATGGAGGCGGCGGTCTACTCCAACCAGGAGACCCTGATCCTGGAGGTGAACGGCCGGGAGCGGGACCGGGCCCATCCCCGGGAGGGGAAGGCCGTTTTTTCCCGGATTCCCCTCAAAGGGCGGGGAATCACCGCCCTTACGGTCAGGGGCAGGGACGGGGTGGGCCGGGAGACCTGTTCCGACCGGGCCTCCTTTGTGCGGGTGCGCCGGGCGGATCCCTCCTATGTCTGCCCGGAGAAGGATCCCTTCCACTTTCTGAAAAACTGGTTCGAGGAAGAGCCCCAAGGGGAGGCGCCCCCCCTGGAATTCCCGGAGGGATTCCTCTCGGTGCGGGAGAAGATCCGCCTGATCCTCAAATACCCCGCGGGGGAGGAGATCATCCGCAAATACGCCGGCCCCCTCTACGACCACCCCATGTTCTCCATGGTCAAGGGGTTCAGTCCGGAGAAGCTGACCGAACTGCGCCCCGGGGTGGTGCCCCCTTCCTTTCTGGCCCGGGTGAACGGGGAGCTGATCCTCATAAAGAAGGTGGACCGGATTGACAAAACGCCCGGGTCCTGATAAAACTGAAAGTAATTATGATTAATAAGACTTGGGCAAAGAGCAACTTTTTCTCTTTTTTTGGTTTCTATTTTTACTTTAGATGCCCGGGTCTTCCATCGCTGGAGAGAAAGCGATAACCTTAAGCAAAGGTTAACGAGACCCGGGATTCAGTTCAGCTGGCTCCCGGGTCTTTTTTTTTGCTTTTCTGTCCGCCGGTGAAGGAGATGAAAAATGGATAGGGTGAAAATAATCGACTGCACGATCCGGGACGGGGGTCTCATGAACAACTGGGAGTTCTCCCTGGAGGCGGTCCGGTCGGTCTACCGGTCCAACCGGGAGGCGGGGGTGGACATCATGGAAATGGGCTACCGGGTCAGTCCGCAAGTCTTCCGCCGGGAGGACCACGGACCCTGGCGCTTCTGCGACGAGGAACTCCTGAGGCAGGTGGTGACCGGGCCCCCGGGGGATATGAAGATCGCCGTCATGGCCGATATCGGCCGCTGTTTCAAGGAGGATTTCCTCCCCAAGGGGGAGTCGGTGATCGATGTGGTGCGCCTGGCCTGCTACCTGCACCAGATCGACGAGGCGGCGGCCCTTTCGGACCACCTGAACCGCCTGGGCTATGCCACCGTCTTCAACATCATGGCCGTCTCCGCCGGAACGGCGGAGGAAGTCGGCTCCGCCCTGGCCGTGGTGGCCCGCTCCGGGGCGGAGGGGGTTTACCTGGCGGACACCTTCGGCTCCTTCGTACCCGCCGATATTCGACAGCGGCTGGCCTTCTACCGGGAGCGATGCCCCGGCAAGAATCTCGGCTTCCACGGGCACAACAATATCCAGATGGCCCTGGCCAACAGCCTGGCCGCCCGGGAGGAGGGGGCCGCCTATCTCGACGCCTCCCTCTTCGGCATGGGCCGGGGGGCGGGCAATACCCCCCTGGAGCTGCTCCTCCCCCTTATCCGGCCGGGAAACATCGCCCCCATGATGTCGACGATCCAGGGGCATATCGAACCGCTCATGGCCGCCTACAAGTGGGGATACCGGATTCCCTACGGCGTGTCGGGGCTTCTGAACCAGCACCCCCGGGAGGCCATGGCCGCGGTGAGTGCCGGAAGCGGCATCAGCTACGGGGAGTTTTACGAGAGATCGGAGCAGCTGAATTTATCCCCTGTCCCCTGATTCGGGGGCCTGTCAGATGTATCTCTTCAAGCCCTCCGAACGGACCTTCCAGCTTCCGTCGTCGGGAAAGCCCGGGGCCTCCCCCTCGGAGCCGTCCCAGCCCGCCGCCATCATGGCCGCCGCCAGGAGAAGCCCCCCGTTTCCCGGAAGATAGAGGGGCAGCCCGTCGTAGCCGATCTGCCGGTTGTGGCCGCTGGTCACGTAGGTGTTTTTATCCGCCTCCCTCAGGAGCATGTCCACGGCGCTCTCCCTCCGGCCCAGCCGGGCCAGGGTCATGGCGGAGGCGGGGAAGTCCCACCCCCACATGGTTTCGAACCGCCAGTTCGCCAGAACGGCGTCGTAACTACGGGACATGGCGTCCCTGTCTACTGTCCCTCCCGGGACCAGACCGTAGGCGAAGAGCATGGCCGGATGGTCTGTAGCGAAAACGCCGTAGGTGTCGGTGCAGTTCTCATGGGCCATGTAAAGGCCGGTCTCCTCATCCTTCGGGCAGGGGCTCATTTTATCCCGGACCTCCCCCCACTTTTCCGGGGCCTCCCGGTTCAGTCTCTTCTTCCACATGAGGGCCGTATCCAGGGCCCAGCGCCAGTACTCCACCTCAAAGGCGGGATTCAGGGTCTCCTCCGGTTTATGGTTCTCCTGGGCGGGGATCACCGGGGGCCCCAGCACATATCGCTTTCCGTCCCAAAGGGGGTAGTCGGCCATGAACTCCGCCGTCTCGAAGACCCGGTCGGCGTACCGTTCCAGGACCGATTCATCGGCCCGGGCCCGGTAGAGGAGCTCCGCGAAAAGAATGATGTGGGGCTGTTGCCAGCAGAGCAGAGTCCCGATGGGCGAGGGGCTGTCCCTCCCCTCCGGATCGGTCATCTTGGGCCAGCGGACCCCGGCGTAGCCCTGCTTCTCCGCCCGTCTCCGGGCGGCGGGCATGATGCGCGTATACCACTCCAGGCTTCGCTCCACCAGGTCCTCCCGCCCCCAGAGCAGACCGTGCAGGGCGTGCCAGATGTGCATTTCCAGGTGGAATTTCCCGTACCAGCTGTTGCAGGTGAGCCCGGTCTCCGCCGGGGGCAGGCTCCCCAGGCTCTGAAGGGCCAGAAGGTATTGGGAAAGGACGATCCGCCTCTCCAGCTCAAAGGCCCGGGGATCGGTGCTCCCCTCGAAGGAGAGGGCTGCCCCTTCGGTCCAGAACTGCTTCCAGTGCCGGGCGGCGGCTTGTTCCGTCTCAGCGAACAGGGTCAGGGGGGCTTCTTCTCCCCCGGGGGAGAAGAGGAGGGAGAACTCCAGCACATCCCCCTCCCCGGTAAAGATCCACCGATGGGGGCCCTTTTCCCGCACCCCCGTCTCTTCGGAGAAGAGGAGAACCGTTCCGTAGGTCAGATCATCCAGGGTCCGCTCTATGAAAAAACGATTCCCCTCACCCGCTATCAGGTCCGATCGGTGCCTCTCCTCTCCGGTCCAGTCCGCCCCTTCCCCGTTATGCGAGGGATAGGGAAAGTGCAGATCCAGGCCGATCTCACCGGTCCGCACCAGGGGTGAGGTCAGACGGAAGGAGAGAAGGTCCCTGTCGGGATGGCAGACGCACTCGGACTTGACCGGGGATCCGGCCAGTTCGAAGGTGCTGGTCAGCTTTCCCGTCCAGAGATCCAGGGTCTGCACGAAACGGGCCGGGCCGCCGGGCACATCCCCGGAGGCCTCCTCCATGAAGAGGCCGATATTCCCCAGATGGAACCGGTGGGGATTCTGGCGCAGGGAGTCGAAGAGCTCCTCCTGACCTGTGGCTTCGGACATATACCCCACGGTCCGCTCCCCGCAGGCGTACTCCCTCAGGCGCAGGGCCTCCTCATCCCCGGGGGTACCCGGATAGGAGTGGAGTCCCCACTGGGACATGGTGCACAGGGGCATGGAGGCGGGGGAGCTGTCCCGGAGGGTCTGAAAGCCGGTCACGTCGGCGGTGAAAACGAAATTTCCGTTTCCCACGGAAAGGGGGCTGTCCGGATCCCATTCGGTCAGCCGGGGGTTGTGCCTTCTTACCAGGGCTTTTCTGTCTATGGGGCTCACAGGACGACTCCTTCCGGGGACTCGGTCACCCGATGGTAGATGAAACGCTCCAGGGGCGTTTTGTTCGGGGAGTGCCAGGTCAGCTGCAGATCCCCGGAAAAATCCCTGAAGACCATGCCGTGCCCCCCGTCCCGGGAGACGACGGGCTCCCGATTCTGGCGCCAGGGACCGGAAAGCTCCCCCGATTCGGAGAGGGCGCAGCCCATGGCGTAGCCCTGTACCCCGATGCTGGACCAGAGCATGACAAGGGTTCCGTCCTGCTGGCGGTGCATAAAGGGGCCGTCGGTAATCCGGGCGTCGCAGATTCCCGACCCGTCACGCCGTTCCCGGGGAACGGACCAGGGGGCGGAGGAGGCCCGGAAGAGAAGCTGCGGTTCCCCGGCCGGGGCGGTAAGGTCCTCCCGCAGGGGCAGGGCGTAGATCGCCCCGTCGTTGGCCTGTACCCACTCGTGGCAGAAGACGATCCAGGGCTTATCCCCGCCATCCACGAATAATGTCCCGTCCAGGCACTCCCACTCCGGCGGGGTCACCCCGTCGGCGGCGAGGGGCAGAAAGGGCCCCAGGAGGGAATCGGAGACCAGAATCTGCGTTCCCCGCCTCCGCGAGTCGGAGGTGAAGCTGGCGAACAGGTAGTACCGGCCCCGGTAGGCGTGCAGTTCCGGGGCCCAGAAGTCGTGGGTGCCCCAGAAATCCTCCGGGGGAGCAAAGACCGTGAAGGGTCCCTCGAAGTTCTCCAGGTCCCGGCTCACGTAGGCGTCGAAGCCCACGCCCCTGCTGTTCCAGGGATTCCTATCCGTGGTGCCGTACAGGTAATATGTCCCCTCTTCCCGGCAGGGGAAGATGAAGGGATCCCGTATCTGAATGTCCTCTCTCTTAATCATGAAAAGCCTCTCCGCAAAAAAAAAGGGGGAAGGGACAACCCCTTCCCCCCGTAGTATACACTCTTATTTGGATATCATCCGCTGGATCAGGTCGGCAACCTGCTTGCCCCCTTCCTTCGTGTCGATCTGACCGAAGGCTACCCTCTGGTAGATCAGGAACAGGGTGCTGTTGAACTCCGTATCGTTGGGAACGTGGTCCGTCTCCATGGAGGCGTGGTCCTTGGACTTCTCCAGGTAATCGAATACCTTCTGGTCCGTGGCGGAGCCGGCTCCGGCGGCGCGGGCTGAGGAGGAGGCGGAAGCGCCCCGGTTGCTGCCCAGAATCTTGGCGGCTTCCGGATCGTTGACCAGGAAGTTGATGAACTTCACAGTCTCCTCAATGTTCTTGGAATCCTTGTTCACCGTGT
Organism: Spirochaetaceae bacterium; assembly: GCA_003246505.1. Classification (GTDB taxonomy): domain Bacteria; phylum Spirochaetota; class Spirochaetia; order DSM-2461; family DSM-2461; genus SZUA-368. The sequence goes on from QKAI01000010.1 coordinate 6,445, forward strand.
AGAACTGGCTGGGAGCCTGCCACAGGGCTTTGGTGGCGGCGGCGCCGGGGAATTCGAGAAAATTCAGCTCATCCGTGGTGGCGGCCTGATAGCCGCTCAGCTGGTTGGTGAAGAGGAAGGCGATAGCCACCTTGCCCGCAATGAGGGCGGAGGTGTCCGCGTTGGATTCGGCGAAGCCCGCAGCCACGTCCGGGGGAGGCACGAGACCGTTGTCCCGGTAGTCCTTGAACAGGTCCAGGTACTTCTGGGCGGCGGCGGCGGTAACGGCGGTGGAATTCGTGTCCCCGTCATAGAGGGGAGTGCCGTTGAACCGGGTCCAGTAGCCGAAGGCGGTGGAGCTGGAAGAGGTGACCCCGATATCCTGCATGGGATAGGTCCCGGCGGGAAGCTTGGACTTAAGCAGAACAAGGTAGTTCCTGAACTCGGCGTAGGTCATGGTGAAGGAGGGAAGAGGGACGCCGGCTTTCTCGATCATGGTCTTGTTGTAGACCAGGGCGGGCATGGTGACGCCGGTGGAGACGCCCTTCAGCTCCCCGTTGATGGTTCCCGATTCGATGGCGCTGTCATCGATGGCGTCCACGTCCAGCAGGGTTCCCGCATAGGCGTTCAGGGAAAGGATGACGTCGGAGTAGTCGTAGATATTGCCGCCCATCTGGATGATGTCCGGACCCATGCCGCCGGCGAGCTGGGTGTCCACTTTCACGAAATGGTCCCCCGCGCCTCCGGAAACTTCCGGGTTGATCTTTACCCCGGGATTCCGGGACTCGTACAGGTCGATCGCCTTCTGGCTGATCTCGACCCGTTCGCCGCTGCCCCAGTAGGCCCAGCGGATCGTGCCGTCGTTCTCCGCGGCCGGGGCTGCGGCTTTACCGTTGGCGAAAACGGCGGTGACGAGGGCGATGGCTAATGATGAAATCATAAGGATTTTTTTCATTCTATTCCTCCATTATTATAAGGGGTTAGCTTACCCCTTGATTCCGGTGGTGGCGATTCCCTTGACGAAATACTTCTGCAGGGAAAAGAACAGGGCGAATGCCGGTATCAGCGACAGAACGGACATGGCGAACATGGGGCCCCAGGAGGACTTTCCCGAGGCGTCCAGAAAGAGGCGCAGCCCCATGGGCACCGTATACATGTTGGGCGACGTCAGGTAGAGAAGCTGATTAAAGAAGTCGTCCCAGGTCCACAGAAAGGAAAAGAGCACCGTGGAGATGACCGCCGGCGTGGTCAGGGGCATGATGATCCGGGCGAAAATGCCGAATTTGGTGCACCCGTCCAGATAGGCCGATTCGTCCAGGTCCTTCGGCAGCCCCCGTATGAACTGCACGAGCAGGAAGATGAAGAAGGCGTCGGTGGCGAAGAACTTGGGCACCACGATAGGCAGGAAGGTGTTGATCCAGCCGAAGGAGCGGAACATGATGTACCGGGGGATTGTGGTCACGTGGGCGGGGAGCATGAGGGTCAGCATCATGACGGCGAACCAGATCCTCTTGCCCGAGAAATTCAGCCGGGCGAAGGCGTAGGCCGTGAGGGAGCAGAACATCACGTTCCCCAGGGCGCTCAGGAGGCAGATGGTGAAGCTGTTCCGGAAGAAGGTCCCGAAGTTCACGATGCCGATTCCCTTCCAGCCCTCGGAGTAGTTGGAGAGGTCCACGGTGGTGGGGAAAATCCCCGGATCGGTGAAAATCATGTTGCTGGGTTTGAAAGAGGCCCCGATGAGCCACAGGATGGGATAGAGCATGGCGAATCCCAGCACCAGGATGAAAACATTCAAAAGGCCGCTTTTTGTCATTTCCTTAGCATTGAGTGTCATGGCCTACTCCCCGCTTCCGTAGGTGACCAGATTGCCGGAGACCTTGAAGGCGAAGGCGGTCAGTACGGCGATGATGAGAAGGAGCACCCAGGCCATGGCCGCGGCGTAGCCCATCTCGGAGAAGCCGAATCCCTTGATGTACAGGTAGAGGCTGTAGAACATGGTGGAGTCCAGGGGCCCCCCGGAACCGCCGGAGACGATGAAGGCCTGGGTGAAGGACTGGAAGGCGCTCACCATCTGCATGACCAGATTGAAGAAGATGATGGGGGACAGCCCGGGCAGGGTGATGGCGAAGAACTGGCGGATTTTCCCCGCCCCGTCCACGCTGGAGGCCTCGTAATACTCCTTGGGGATCTGCTGCAGCCCCGCCAGGAAGATGATCATGGGGGACCCGAACTGCCAGACCGCCAGGAGGATGAGAGTCCCCAGGGCGTATTTGGGATTGGAAATCCACGCGGGAAGGTCGGTCATGCCGATTTTCATGAGGATGAGGTTCAAAAGCCCGTCCCCCGCGAAGATCCTCCGCCAGAGCACGGCGATGGCCACGGAGCCGCCCAGCAGGGTGGGGATGTAGTAGAGAGCCCGGTACAGACCGATCAGCTTCAGTTTCTTGTTCATAAGCATGGCCACGACCAGGGCGAAGATCAGTTTGAGGGGTACGGAGAGGAAGACGAATTTGAAGGTGACCCCCACGGAATTGAGGAACCGTTCGTCCCCCATGATCGTCTCGCTGCCCCCGAACATGGTGATGAAATTCCTCAGTCCCACCCAGGTCGGGGGCTGTCTCAGGCTGTACTGGGTAAAGGCCAGGTACAGGGAGGAGAACATGGGATAGAGGGTTAAAATGAAGAATCCCAGAAGCCAGGGCGTCAGGAAGGCATAGGAAGTCAGATTTTCCCGTAATTTTTTATTCATAGAAAACACGCTACAATGAATGGGATCAGAAATCTATGCAGGAACTGCCTTGATTTTTAGCATTTTCGATCATGCCTTTTTTTCAGGCCCCTCCCCTCCCGCCCGGGGCGGGAACTCTATTTTTCGGGAATGAAAGTCTTCCTGTAAAGGATGGGGGATTTGTCGAAATGCTTGCGGAAAGCCCGGGTGAAGGAACTCTGATTGCTGTAGCCGCACTCCTGGGAGATCTCGATGATGGACATGGTGCTGTTTTCCAGTAATTCCTTAGCCCTTTCTATGCGGCAGCTCTCAAAGATCTTGCTGGGACGGACGCCCCGGGTTTTATTGAAAATCCGCCTCAGCTGGCTGACGCTGTACCCCATTTTCTCCGCCGTTTCCTGTATCCCCACCCCCTCGTTCATATGGGAGCAGTACCAGGAGACGGAGGCGTTCGTGATGTGGGACTGGGCGTCCCAGGGAATGTTCATGAGCCTCTCCCGGCTGTTCTGCAGGAAGCACAGGCTCAGGAGATGGCAGGCGAGGTCGAACTCCAGGGGGCTCGTATAGACGGGTGAGAGCACCTGGGGGGCCATCTTTTTCGCCAGGGCGAGGATCTCCTCCAAAGAGTCCCGGTCCAGCCGGGTGGAGACCATGGTCTGCCCCTGGAAGATGTTCAGGAGCGTCTCCGGAATCTCGGTAAAATGGAATACGGCGATCTCCGAGACGCTCTCCCCGTCCGAGGTCCACCCGTGGATGGAGTCGGGGGTGGAGATCCAGAAATTGTGATCCTCCTCCCAACAGGGCTCCGTTCCCATGAGAAGCCGGGGCCGGCTGTGCCCGGAGATGTTGCACTGGAACTCCCAGTACCCCCGGCTGCCGATGCTTATCGGTTTCTTCCCGTACTCCCTCTCCCCGTAACTGCAATATACCAGAGCCATGATGCCTTCCTTTATCCTTCCCCTGTGCATTTTATAACAATCCGCCCCTTCCGCCAATCCTCCGGGGCCCCCTTTGAGCAGGGCTTGATCCTTTGCGCTAATGGTGTACAATGGAAGGGTCATGAAGCCGGGCGACGGGGAGAGGACGGCAGGGTCCCTCAGAAAAATCAATGACTTCCCCTTTTACGGGGCCCGGTACTACGGGGATTACGGCCTGAGGGAGTTCATGGGGGGCGCCCTCAACGGACCGGAGGACGTGGCCCCCTTCTTCGAGGGCCTTCTGAGCCGTCTGGGAAAACCGGCGAAACTGACCTTCCCCCCCGGCCCCCCGCCCCGGTTCGGCTGCAGCGCCTTCTACTGCCGCTCCTCCGACGGCCGTCCCCTGGCGGGGAAAAACCTGGACTGGCAGAGGGCTCCTGTCCTCCTGCTCAAGACCCGCCCCGCCGGCGCCTACGCCTCCCTCACCCTGGTCAACCTGGATTTCTGCGACCTCTTCGGGCTGGGCTCCTTCGAACACAGCCTCCTCCTCTCCCCCTACGTGCCCCTGGACGGGATGAACGAAAAGGGGCTGGTCGTCTCCATGCTCTCCGTGGAAGGGGGCGCCTCCTATCCCCGGGAGAGGGGAAAACCGGCGGTGGGGGACTTCAACATCATCCGCTGCATCCTGGACAGCTGCGCCACCGTGGAGGAGGGAATCACCCTGTTCCGCCGGTACAATCTCATCCAGTCCTCCCCCCTCCCCCTGCACTACCTCCTCGCCGATTCCCGGGAGTCGGCGGTCGTGGAATTCTTCGGCGGGGCGATGCACGTCCGCATCGGGGAGGACCGAACCTATCTGACCAATTTCCTGACCCTCGATCCGGCGGCCCGGGAAAAGGGGATGGGGGAGTGCCCCCGGTACGGGGAACTGATGAGGAGTCTGGAGAGGGGGTTCCCCGTGGAGAGGGAGGAGGCGGAACGGATTCTCCGGCGGGTCTCCCGATTCAGGGAGGATTTCCGCCCCCCCAGCACTATCTGGTCCGTCATCTACCGCCCCGACGAGGGGGCGATGGGAATCAAAGTCGGGGAGAACACCCCATGGTACCGGGCCACCCTCAGGGGTGACCGGCCGTGACGGACAGGGAGATCCTGGGCCTGGGGGAACATTTCACCGGGGAGGAACTCAAAAGGGCCTACCGGAGCCGATGCAAGCAGATCCATCCGGACAGGAACGGGGACACCCTGAAGAGCCATCTGGCCATGATCCGACTGAACCGGGCCTACGACAGCCTGCTAGCGGAGGCGATGGTTCCCGCCCCACAGGCCCCCTCACCCCCGGCCGATGAGGCCTACCCCCTCTACAGGGAGGGGGTCACCCTCTACCAGGCCATCCACCCCTCCCGGTGGAAGTCGGTGACCCGAAGGGGGCTCTTCGATCCCTCCGCCGTGGAAACCAGCCCGGAAACCGCGGCCATACTGGAGGATCTTATGGGGAATATGGCCCGGGCCTACCGCTGTTTCTCCCGGGTCGTCCGGGAGTATCCCCGCTCCCCCTGGGGGGAGGACTCCCTGCGGAAGATAAGAGAGATAGAGAAGATGACCCTGCGCTACGAGAGGATAAGAGATTCTTATAAAGGAGTGGGCCCCTCCTAACGGGGCCGCCCCAGGGAGACGCCCAGGCGGCTGGCCGTCCGGACCAGGCCGTTATCGGGGGTGATGTACTTCTTCTTGCCCACCACCTCGTCCAGGGGCACGGGGACGATCAGGTTATTCCGTTCCGCCACCATGACCCCGAACTCCCGTCGCAGGATCTGATCCGCCGCCAGGGTTCCCATGCGGCTGGCCAGAACACGGTCCCGGGCGGTGGGAATCCCCCCCCGCTGCAGATGTCCCAGGGTGGTGATGCGGGTTTCGATCTTCACCCTGTCCTCGATGATGCGGGCCAGATCGTGGCTCAGGCTGTCGCAGTAGGCCCGGTCCCGGTCTTTCAGGTCCTTTTTGTCCATGTCCTTGCGCAGGTCCGCCTCTTCCAGGGAGTGGGCCCCCTCGGCGACGACCACTATGCTGAACCGTTTGTTCCGTCTCTCCCGTTCGATCAGGGCGTCCACCACCCGGTCCAGGGAGAAGGGGAATTCGGGGATGAGTATGACGTCGGCTCCCCCGGCGATGCCCGCCCCCATGGCCAGCCACCCCGTGTTATGGCCCATCACGTCCACCAGCATGCACCGGTGGTGGCTGGAGGCGGTGGTGTGGAGCCGGTCGATCGCGTCGCAGGCGATGGACATGCCCGTATCGTATCCGAAGGTCACATCGGTTCCGAAGACGTCGTTATCAATCGTTTTGGGCAGGGTCACGATGTGGGGGATGCCGTTCTGATAGAGCTGGAAGGCGTTCTTATGGGTCCCCCCTCCCCCGATGCAGACCAGGGCATCCAGGCGCATCTTGTGGTAATTCTCCACCGCGTCCTTCGTCCGGTCCTCGAAACCGCCGTTGCGGTCGGGATACTTATGGGGTTTGAACCGGCTGGTTCCCAGAATCGTGCCGCCCTCCACGAGCAGCCCCGAAGTCTCCCGGGGCCCCAGCTGCATGGTGCGGTTTTCCACAAGCCCCCGGAATCCGTCCTGAATTCCGATAATCTGAACCCCCTCTTCCAGAAGGGGTTTCGCCACGCCGCGTATAGCCGCATTCAGACCGGGGCAGTCACCCCCGGAGGTTAGTATACCGATTCGTCGTATCTTCGCCATGATTTCATTTTAATATAAAGCTCACTCCGTAACAACCGGAGCGGGAGAGAAAGTTTCCGGGCCCCCTTTTTTTTTCCTTACCCCTTGAATCTTCTTTCGTGAATGACTATATTTCACCTTAGAATGGAGTAAATTAGCCTTATTGGATCTATGAAGACAGGAGCCGGAAAATCCCATGCGGATTATCAGTAACGAAGAGTTCAAAGATATCATACAGAACGACATCAGGGACCTGGTTTCCCTTACCGTCGGCATTTCCGGCATCACGGTTCAAGAGCTCAACCGGCCCATGTTGGGTCGTCTCCTAATGGAAGCTGAGAAATGCGAGGAACTGATCGATGCCTACGGCATCAAACAGAACGCCTACTGGTATCCCCTCCGCAAAGCCATCGGGGTCATCCGTTCCTACTCCCGCGTCGCCTACAACTTTCTCCATCTCCGCTACACCGCCCCCTATTACAACCTTCTGGCCCTGGACCGGGATTTCTTCGAAGCCCTGGAGGACAGCATCTCCTGTCTTTTCACATCCTTTCTGGTGCGGCTGGAGAAATTTTCCCAGTTCCTGACCAGGGTGGGACTGAACGAGGGGCTGAGGGAGCTTGACTCCTACCCCTTCAGCGAAAGCCTGGTGGAGTGCCGCCTGCAGGATACTCTGGAGTGGGTTCCCCTGGAAACGGGAGCGGAGACGGCGGTATATCTGGCCTCCAGCTTTCTGAACCTGGCCGAGGAGAGCCGCTTTATAAAGGAAGCCTGCCAGAAGAAGACCGAAGAGTACTCCTCCATCATTCCGGACGTGGTCAACGAGGAGTCCCTGCGGCTCATATCCAACAGCTTCCACAACCTCCAGTCCAAGTACGACACCATACTCTACCACTCCCTCATCACCCGGGAAGACACCAACCTCCCCGCCCTGAGGGGACAGATATCCATCGTCTATCATCTGCTCGAGACATCCACCCTGCTCATTCATTACTTCCAGCGCCATGAGATGCAGGAGAACAAGGGCGACGAGGAGATGAAGGAGCACTTCGATAAGCTCTTCCACATCATGGTGGATTTCTGCATGATGTTTTCCCATAAGTACATTACCGCCGCCCAGAAGCTGTGCAAGGAGATACTCAAGACCTACTCCGAAGAGGATATGATCCGGGTGCCCATTCCCAACTACCGGGGGTTCCATGTGCGCCCCTCCACCCTCATCGCTAAGATCGTCATCCATTACGGCAGCGAGGTGGAGATGAAACTGGGGGACCACGTGTACAACGCGGCCATGCCCCTGGAGCTCTTCCGGGCCAACGAGGAGATCAACCTCTCCAAACGCTGCGCCATTGCCAAGGGGATACTGGAGCACAAACTGGTCAAGGAAGACGCGGACGCCCTCTACGACGCCAAGCTCATGAAAAAAATTCTGCGCATGATCTTCCTGGATCTCCTGGAACAGCAGAAGATCATCATTTACGAGAACGATTTTTCCTTTGACAACCTCACCCCCTTCGAAAGCGAAACCATCGCCGATTTCGCCAAGCGGGGCATCGCCCTCTACCTGGCCCTGGGGAAAATCGATATCATCAGCGACACGAAGGTGGAATTCCGGGGGGACAAGCGGGTCCTCCACGACATACAGATCCTGGCGGAAAACGGCTACGGGGAGGACAAGTTCGGCAACAACATCGTCCTCCCGAAGGAACTCTCCTACCTCAAGCGATAGACGAAAGACGAAGTTTTAAAGCTGAATGCGAAAGGCATTTTCGAACCACGGGTTTTCACGGTTTGACAAGGTGTATAAAAGCAGAGGGATTCAGGGAGATGTAATATCCTCGATACCTCATCCCGCTTTTTTCCGGGGACAAATGAAACCGATTCAAAGCAGCTAAACACAAAAGATTTATAAAAAAACCGTGATAAACCGTGGTTAACACCCTTTCCGCTTTCCGCTGTCGACTTTCGCTACAGCTGCCGTCCCTCGTTGATTTTAGCCTCGAAGCGCATCAGGTCCCTGCCGCTCAGACCGGGATCCTCCCCGTTCAGCTTCCTCTGCAGCGCCTCCAGTTCGGCGGCGGAGAAAGCCACCCCTCCCCTCTTGTGCTGGTTAAAGGATTCGAAAGCCAGGGGGCAGACCTTGGAAGCCAGGCCGTACATGGCTTCGGCGTAGACCCGTATCTCCTTCTGGGCGTGCCCGTCCAGGCGCAGGCGCAGGAAGTGGAAAAGATTGTGCAGGTCGATCTGCCAGTACCACTCGGTATAGAGATTCAGGGGCAGATTGATCCGGGCCAGCTCCCGGGCGATGCCCTTATCGATCAGTCCCTCGTAGGATTCGTAAGCCTCCCGGCAGTTCCGGCTGATGATGTCCAGCACCTCCTGCCGGAGAGCGGCGGGGACCTCCTCTTCGGAACGGCCCTGCTTGTTGTCCTCGCTCTGAAAGGAGATGTCCCCGGCGGAGGGAATATAAAATTCATTCTTCATGACGCTGTACCGACCGGAAATCTCGTTAAGACGGGCCGTGCGGTGCCGGACCCACTGGCGGGCAATGAAGATGGGCATTTTGCAGTGAAAGGTGAAGACCACCTGTTCGAAGGGGGAGGTGTGGTCGTTCCGGAGGAGGTAATCTATGAGGCCCCTGTCCTGGCGGTAGCTCTTGGTGCCCTCTCCGTAGGAAACCCGGGCGGACTGGACGATGCGGTCATCGCTTCCCATGTAGTCGACCATGCGGACAAAACCCTTGTCCAGAACGGGGATTTCCTTATCCAGAACGGCTTCCGCCTCCGGTACGATGCAATGGGCCATAGATCACCTCTCAAAAATAAAATCGGGATGTCAGAATACCATGTTTTGTACGGGGGAACAAGGGATACCGGTTCATCTCACCGGATAAATCAGCTCTCCCATCCGGCTCACATCATACCCCCCCAGCCCTTCTATCTCCCGGCGGAAGGAGGGATCCCTCAGGATTTCCCGAACCGCCCGGAAGGGGGCCCTGTCCAGATCCTTCCGGAACAGGATCATATCGTAGGACTCCTCCTTAAGGGGGATGAATTCCACCGACGGGACCTGCATGGCCCCTTTCTCACAGCCCAGGGCCGCATCGGCGTCACCCCGGCCCACCCGGCTGGCGCAGGCCATATGGGAGGTGCTCACCTCGCCGTAACCGCGGATCCGCTCCGGGTCCCATCCCCGGCTCTGAAAATAACCGTCAAGGAGAATGCGGGTGCCGCTGCCCCTCTCCCGGTTCACGAACCGTACCTCCGGCCGGAGTAGATCCTCCCAGTCCCGGATCCCGAGGGGATTGCCCCTCCCCACGTAGAGCCCCTGAAAACGGCGGGCCATGTGAATGACCGCCGCATCCATGCCGGGAACCATTTTGCTGATATAGGGCACGTTATAGCTGTCGGAGGCGCTGTCCCACATGTGGGCCGTGGCGATCTGCACCTCCCCCAGATAAAGGGAGTAGAGCGCGTTGTAGCTGCCCATATGGGATCGGAAAACACGCAGCCCCAGGGGATGGGTTTCCAACCTTCTGGCCAGGATGTCCAGGGTTATGTCCTGCCCGCAGATGATAAGCTCCGAAGGGTGACCGTCCTCCCGCTCACTGTTCCCCCTCCCGGGGCGGGGGATCGGGGAAACGGGAGGAGAGCCCTCTCTCTTCTCCTTGAGAGCCTCAACGGCCCGGCACTCAACCCGGATTTTCTTCCCCACCCGGTAGGCTTCCAGTTCCCCCCGCTTGATAAGCTCGTAAACCGTGTTCTTGGCTATCTTTAGCTGCTCGGCGACCTCCGCCGGCGTTAGGATATCGTCCCCGTTCATAGGCCGATTATAGCCTATTCCGATAACTTTGGCAAAACGCTTTCCCGGGGCCGGCGCCCTTATCGGCAGAAAAGTGATTTTTTTTAAAAGAAAATTGATAATATTCCATTTATGTTATAAAGTATTTCACAGAGGTTCCCATGAATCGAGAATATGAACTTGATAAGACGTTAATCGATGCTTACAATTACCATAAGAATGATATGTTTCAGGAAGCCCTCGAGTGTTACATCGCCGCCGCTGAACTGGATGGGGAAAACAACGAGATATGGTTTGAAATGGGAAGCTGCCTCTACTCCCTGGGCAATTATCCGAAAGCCCTGGAGTGCGGTCTCACGGCACTGAAACTGGATTCATCCCACGCCAAATCATGGTTCAACTGCGGCCTGGCCCTGAATATGATGAATGAGGATGAGAGGGCTCTGGTCTTCTATACGGAGGCCCTGAAGCTGAATCCCGCCTATGCCATGGCCTATTACGCCCGGGCCAATACGCGGTATTTCATGGAAAAATACGCCGATGCCATAAAGGATTATACCCTTTCTCTGAACTATCTCCCCGATTACAGCTGGGAGCAGGAGGAGAGCCACTATTACCGGGCCGTGTGCTATGATAAGATCGAATCCTACGATTTCGCCCGCATTGATTACAACTGGGTACTCAGGAAATCCCCCGATCGTTACGATGTGATCAGGAAGCGGGCCCTCCTTTCCTTTAAGGAGAAGAAATACCAGGCAGCCCTTAAGGATATACTCAAGGCAAGGGAGCTCTATCCCGCCAGTACCCGTCTCTCTCAGATACAGAAAAGAATTGAAATTCATCTGGAAAAGCAGACAGAAAGGGGTGAAGTTGTCTCATTTCATTAGGATAACTAAGGTTTTACCTGACCATGCCGATAATCTTCTATAGGAATCTGTGTACAGCGTTTTTTCCGCATGGGAGTTTTGAATGAATGATATGATGTTGCTTGCCCGGGAGATAACAAAACGGGAAAAAGAAACCGGTAAGAATCCGGAGCGTTTTGGCGGCTTTATCAGCCGTATTTCCAAAGCGGAAATTCATATCCATGTGGAATCCCTCATGACCGCGGCGGATCTACTCAAACTGAACGGCAAGTACGGCCTTTATCCCGATTGCAAAACGGAAAAAGCTCTTAAGGAAGCCCTGGGGATCAAAAAAATCGCCGATCTTTCCGAAATGATCGAACAGTTTCTGACCATACAGTCCTTCATTAAGGAGGAGGACGATTTCTCCCTCATCGGCGATTCCATCCTCCCCTATATGAAACGGAATAACATCTTTTACCTGGAGGGGCATCTCGCCGTCTCCTCCTTTGTGAAAAGAGGGTTTGACTTTCGCCGCATGATGACCTCCCTGGATGCCAGCCTGGAAGAAATTGCCAGGACAGAGGGGCGTGAGACGGGAATTCTCATCGACGTATCCCGGACCTTCGGTCCGGAAAATGCCATGAATAATCTGAATCTTCTCCTTGATTATCTTTCCTCTGTGAAAAAGAGCCGCATCCTGGGTATCGGCCTGGGCGGTGCGGAGAAATCGGGAGAACCCGTTCTCTACAGGGAAGTCTTTGAGAAGGCCCGTAAAGCGGGCTTACGCCATGTGGCCCATGCGGGAGAGGAAAGTCCCTATACCCAGATTTACGACACCCTGGAGTATCTCAAACCGGAAAGGATCGGACACGGCATCAGCGCCTTCCAGAACGAAACCCTCATGGATGAGCTGGCCGCATCGGGAATGCCCCTGGAAATCTGCCCCACAAGCAATCTGCTGACAAAGACCTTCGCCACCAGAATGGAGGACCATCCCATTGCCGCTCTCATGTCCCGGGGAATCATGGTGACCCTGAACACGGACGATCCCCTTCTCTTCGAAGTGGAACTGAACCGGGAGTACGCCCAGGTATACAGCCACACCGAGCTGGGGCTGGACGATATGATTACACTGCTTCTGAATACGGTCAAGGCGACCTTTATGGAGGAGGAAGCCAAGGACAGGCTCCTGGCCCGCATTACCGGGGAAATCACCGAAGAGTTAGCGAATTTTAAATGATTCCAGCTCTTTGAGG
>QKAI01000486.1 GCA_003246505.1 Spirochaetaceae bacterium
GTGGGCCACCGCGTAGAAGAGGGTCATGGTGGCCAGGATGGGCTTGGAGAGGGGCATGATGATCTGCCGGAGAATGCGGATGTCGTTGGCCCCGTCCAGATAGGCCGATTCGGTCAGGGAGAGGGGGATCCCCTTGAAGGAGGAGCGCATCACGATCATGTTGTAGGTGCTGATGGCCGGGGGCAGCACGATGGCCCACATGGTGTTGAGCAGGTGGAGCTTCATGATGACCAGGTAGAGGGGTATCATGCCGCCGGAGACGAACATGGTGAGGGTGAAGAAGATGGTTATCTGCTTGCAGCCGTACATGTCCTCCCGGGAGAGGGGGTAGGCGCAGAGGGCCGTCATGATCACGTTGATGAAGGTGCCCGCCGTGGTGTAGAGGACCGTATTGAAGTAGGAGCGCCAGATCCTCTCGTTGGAGAAGACGATGCGGTAGGCGTCCATGTTGAAGCCCCTGGGCCAGAAGGAGACGTCCCCCATGTTGATATGCTGGGCGCTGCTGAGGGAGACGACCAGGATGTACCACATGGGATAGAGGGTCAGAAAACCCGCGAGGACAAGGATGAGCGCGTTCACCGCGTCGAAGGTATTGATTTTCTTTTTCATGGTTGTTTCCTTTTTACCAGAGCCCGGTCTCGCTGATTCTGCGGGAGACCCGGTTGGCTGCGACCAGGATGATCACCCCTATGACCGACTGGAAGAGCCCCACCGCCGTGGCGTAGCTGAAGCTGTTCCCCAGGATGCCCCGGCGGTAGACGTAGGTGGAGATGATGTCCGCCGTCTCGTAGGTGGAGCCGTTGTACAGGAGGAGCACCTTCTCGTAGCCCAGGTTGAGCATCCGCCCCAGGTTCATGATGAGCATGGTGGAGATGACCGGCGTGATGGCGGGGATGGTCACGTGGCGGATCCTCTGGGTCCGGCTGGCCCCGTCTATGGTCGCCGCGTCCAGGATCTCCGGGTCGATTCCGGTCAGGGCCGCCAGGTAGATGATGGAGGTCCACCCCGCGGTCTGCCACACCCCGGAGGAGACGTAGATGGTGCGGAAGTATCCCGGAAGCATGAGAAACTGCCGGGGCTCGGCGCCGAAGCTTCCCAGGATCTGGTTGAAGAGCCCCTCCGAGGAGAGGAGGTTGACGAGCATGCCGCAGACCACCACGGTGGAGATGAAGTGGGGCAGGTAGGTGATGGACTGGATGATCCGCTTGAATTTCTCATTGCCCAGCTCGTTGAGCATGACCGCGAGGAGGATGGGAACGGGAAATCCCCAGAGGATATTGTAGATGCTCATGAGGAAGGTATTCCTCAGGACTTTCCAGAAATAGGGTTCGGAAACGAACTTGGCAAACCATTTCAAACCGACCCAGGGACTCTTCATAATCCCCTTGACGATGTTGTAATCCTTAAAGGCCACTATGACCCCGTAGATGGGCAGATAGTGGAACAGGACGTAGTAGGCAAAGGGAAGCAGAAGTATCAGATAGAGATACCGGCTTCTCTTAATTCTTTGTAAAGTATGGCTTTTGGAGGGCACCTTAACTGGACTCCTTGGGAAGTGATGGTTAATTATCACTCCCCGAAGGACATCCTGTAAATTGTTAAAATTCCCTATTTGCCCTCAATTTTCCCCCTAATCTTTCATAAAGGGCCGTCACTTCCTCCAGGGTCCCCACCCCTTCGGTCCCCCCCTTCTCCGAAAGGGAGCTGACCGCGGTCGCCTCCCCCAGGCGCAGGGCTTCCTCCAGGGCCATGCCCCGGTAAACCCCGTAGAGGAGACCGGAGACAAAGGCGTCCCCGGCGCCCACGGAGCCCTTGATGAATCCCGGGGGAAGGGGGATGGTGACCAGATCGCGGAAGTTGTTCTCTTCGTCCAGGCCGGCGCAGTACTCCGGGGAGTGGATGACGGCCCACCGGCCCACGCCCATCCCCTTGAGGGCTTCGCAGGCCCGGCGGAAGCGGTCCCTCCGGACCTCCCCGTCCAGATGCTCCAGGGGGATGTCGGTTATGTTCTGGGCTTCCGTTTCGTTGATGCAGAAGTAATCGGTGTACTTGAGGGCGGGGGGGACCAGGGTCTTGTACCGGCTGCCCGATTCGGTCACCACGTCCACGGAGGTGCGGAAGCCCTCCCTCTGCGCCCGGCGCAGGAGGCGGGCCATGACCGTGCCGCAGGTCCCGTCCGGTTTGTCCAGTTCGTTCAGGAGCATGATGTAGCCGATATGGAAGAGGTCCCCCTCCAGCTTCTCCCAGGGGATGTCCTCCGGGGTCAGCGTGCTGTCCGCCCCCTTGTAGGTGAAAAAGGTCCGGTTCCCCGTGGCTTCCTCGGTCATCACGTCGGTAAAGGAGGTCTGGCCCCGGGTGATGATGAAATCCCGGTTCAGGTTCGGATAGGCGGAGAACCGCTCCAGGATCGACTGGCCGAAATCGTCCGCCCCCACCGCGCCCAGGGCGGTCACCGGCAGGAAGGGATCCAGGCGGGCCAGATCCATGGCGCAGTTGCAGACCGCCCCGCCGAAGGAGCGCTCCACCCCCTTGATGGCGGTCAGGGAGAGCCTTTGGGGATAGGCCTCGATGGTCTTGATGATGTCTATGATGAGATTTCCCGCTACGAGGATGCCTTTTTTCATCCTCCCAGTATAGGGCCGGTTTTGCCGGGGGGCAAGAAATGTCTCCCCTTTTTCCTACCGAATCCCCCCGCAACTGTGTTACAATGGTTCCATGAAGTACAAATTAATGGGTAAAACAGGACTGTCCGTTTCGGAACTCTGCTTCGGGACCATGACCTTCGGCAGGGAAGCGGACGAGGATGAGTCGAGGAAGATGTTCGCCATGTGCCTGGACCGGGGCATCAACATCTTCGATTGCGCCAATGTGTACAGCCGGGGTAAGGCGGAGGAGCTGCTCGGGCGCTTCGTCAAGGAGACGGGGCGGCGGAACGAGCTGGTCCTCACTTCCAAGGTCGGTTTCTCCATGGGGGACGGGCCCAACAGGAGCGGAACCTCCCGGCGCCATATCATCGGGGAGGCGGAGGCCAGCCTGCGAAGGCTGCAGACCGACCGGATCGACCTCTACTTCATCCATACCTTCGATCCCCACGCCGACATGGAGGAGACCCTCCGGGCCCTGGACGATCTGGTCCGCACGGGGAAAATCCTCTATGCCGGGGTCTCCAACTGGGCGGCCTGGCAGATTATGAAGGCTCTGGGAATCTCCCGGGAGCGGTCCCTGGCCGGCTTCAGCTGCGTGCAGCCCATGTACAACCTCCTGAAGAGGCAGGCGGAGGTGGAGATCCTGCCCCTGTGCCGGAGCGAAGGGCTCGGGTCCATCTCCTACAGCCCCATCGCCGGGGGGCTCCTTTCGGGGAAATACTCCGACGGGGAGGGCAAGGGGCGCATCCGGGACGACGACCGCTATGCCGCCCGGTACGGCCGGGCGGGGAGCGGGGAGATCGCCCGGGATTTCGCGAAAATCGCCGCCGAAGTGGGCTGCCACCCCGCCTCCCTGGCGGTGAAATGGATACTCTTCTCCGGGATGGTCACCGCTCCCATTCTGGGCGCCCGCTCCGCGGAGCAGCTGCAGGCGGGGCTGGCCTCGGCGGACGTTCCCATGGACCGGGCCCTCTACGACCGCATCACCGCTCTGACCGAAGATCCCCCCCTGGCCACGGACCGGCTGGATGAACAGGTATTGGATCGGAAAAGGAGTTAACCATGTGGGCCCACGCCTTTACTATGATGCTGCAGCTGTTTTTCATCTTCACCCCCTTTTTCGTGCTCTCCATGTTCCTGACCCTGACCACGGAGCTGAACGGCCGGGAAAAACGGGCTCTGGTGCTTAAGACTTCCCTCTCCGTGGAAGTGGTCTGCCTGATCCTCATCTACGGGGGAAGCGCCATCTTCACCCTGTTCAGCATTACCGTGGACGCCTTCCGCATCGGCGCCGGGGCGATTCTCTTTCTGAATTCGGTGGATCTGGTCCAGGGCAAGCCGGCCCAGGCGAAGAATATCGACAGCCGGGATATTTCCGTGGTGCCCATGTCCATCCCCATCGTGGTGGGGCCGGCCACGACGGGAACCCTCATGGTCATGGGTTCGGGGCTGGAATCGGTGGAGGATTATCTGGCCGGGTTCCTGGCGGTGACGATCGCCGTGCTGTTGCTGGGGCTGACCCTCCTGGTCTCCCCCTGGCTGGAAAGGGGACTCAAGGAGAAGGGCATTTCCGTGCTGACCCGCCTCTCCGGGCTCATCCTGTCCGCCCTCTCCGCCCAGATGGCCTTTACGGGGATCAGGAACATGCTGTTCTGATCAATTCCTGCCGTACCGGGCCAGAAAAACGGCGATGATTTCATCCAGAAGGGGGTCAATCCCGTCCATATTCTTTCCATCTGAAATCATCGCCCCCCAGGTGATGCACCCTTCCACCAGCCCGTAGAAGATACGGGCCGCCAGGGGGGGGGAGGGAATCGCCAGCCGACCTTCCTCCCGGGCTGATTCCAACCAGGTTATCAGGGCCTGATGGGGACTGTACCGGCCCCTTGTGGCGATACCCAGATCCGTATCCATTAGGAATACGGAAGTCAGAAGCCGGGAAAGCCCCCTGCGGAGGGGGTCGTCTATCAGATACATTTCCGCCCGGGCGAAGGACAGAAGCTGTTCTTCCAGTGACAGATCCTCCGAATATTGTCCTGGCTTTATTCTGTCGCTGTCCGCCAGGAATAGGGCAACTATCTCCTGGAAAAGGTTCTCCTTGCTCTGGAAATGGTTGTAGATCGTCCGCTTGGACACGCCGGCCGTGTCGGCTATCTCATCCATGCTCGCGGCGGCGAAGCCTTTTTTTATGAATACCTCAACCGCCTTGTCCAGAATCCACCGGTGCTTTTTACTCGTATCCCTTTTCTTCCGTTCATTTTGATGAGAATCCATGGTACATCCTTGATTAATTACACCAACGGGTGTAATTAATAGATATATTATACGGTGAAGTGTAATATAAATTACTCCCTTTCTCATATTATAGGGAATCGAAGGGAGATAACAAGGCTAAGGAGTGTTCCATGAAAAAAAAGTCAGGCATAAGCATGGCGTTATTGTTGATTATCGGTATCCCCTTTTTGTCGGCTCAG
>QKAI01000480.1 GCA_003246505.1 Spirochaetaceae bacterium
CGATTCTGCCGCATTGCCCCCCGGGTGCGGGGCATGAGGCGCATGGGTTCCGCCGCCTACGACCTGGCCATGGTCGCCTCGGGCCGGCTGGAGGGGTACTGGGAACCTCACCTGAATCTCTACGATATCGCCGCGGGTGTCCTCCTGGTGGAGGAGGCGGGGGGCATCGTCTCCGATTTTACCGGCAACCGGGGGGTCTTTCCCGAGGAGGTTCTGGCAGCGGCGCCGGGAATGCACGGGAAGCTGGTAGAATGGATGTAAAGGCCCTGAACCGGGGGTTCACCCTCTTCTGGCTCGCCCTCATAGGCATTCTCTCCCTGCTCCCGGGAAAAACCTTTGAAGACCTGGGCTATGATTTCTTCGGGGCCGATAAATTCGTCCACGCCTTCCTTTACTACTTTCTGGCCCGGAGTCTGATCAAAACGTCGGAGGGCTTCGGAAAGAATATCCCCCCCCTCCTTCTGGCTCTGGCCGCGTCCCTGGGCTGGGGCGGTCTCATGGAGATACTCCAGGGGCAGGAGTTCATTATCGGCCGCTCCTGCGACGGGCGGGACCTCATCGCCAATGCGGCCGGATCCCTGGCGGCCCTGATACCCCTCCCCCGGAGAAGGGGGTGACCTGTCTCATCTGTCCCAACGGCTGCGGTCTCATGGTAAGGGAAAAGGAAGGGGTCTACCTGGTGGGGGGAAACCGCTGCCCAAGGGGGGTCCTTTTTGCCGAAAGGGAGAGTGAGAAGGAGGGAATTCGGTGGATATTCCAGTCGGAGGTTCCCTTTCTCCGCTACCCCCTGGAAGAGATCGCCCCCCTGCTGGAGTTCTGGGGCCTGGTTCCGGACCGGCTGAACGAAGACCGGTTCATACAAGGGAGTCCGGAAAGGTCCCTCTACCGGACCCTGGTGGAGTGCGGCGGGGAGAGGCTGATCCTGGAACAGATTGAACCGGACCGGGCGGACCGGCACGAAATGATATCCCGCCGCCTGGACCGGCTTTCCCTGGCGGGGCTCCCCGTTACGCCCTTCCGCCGGGGCCGGGAAGGCCGGGCGGTGCTGAGGGAAGGGGGCAGGGCCTGGCAGCTGACCCCCTTTGTCGAAGGGGCTCCCCTTAACCGCAGGGATTACTGGCGGGACGAATGGCGGGGCAGGGCCCTGGGGGAATTCCTCTGCGCCCTTTACGGGGAGGAGACGCCGGACCGTCAAGAAGAGCCCTTTGATCTGGTGGGGTTCATCAACGCCCTGGTGGAGAAGATCGCCCTCCGTCACGGGGAGCTCCTGTCCTCTCTGGTCCCGGTTCTGCATCGGCTGGAGGAGACACTCTTCCCCCGGTACGGGGAGATCCCCCCCGTACTCGGCCACGGCGATCCCCACCCCCTGAATATCATCTGGGGCCGGGACCGGATTCTTTCTGTCATCGACTGGGAGTTCTGCGGCGCCAAACCGGTCCTCTACGATGCGGCCCTGATCATGGGATGCGTGGGATCTGAGACGCCGGAGGCCTTTGACGGCCCCTTCAACAGGGCTTTCTACGGGGAGATGAAAAAAACCATACCCGGGCCCTGGCTGGGGCTCCTGCCCGATTTCATTCTGGCCCAGCGTTTCGCCTGGCTGAACGAATGGCTCCGCCACGGGGATGGAGCCATGGTCGGCCAGGAGATCCGCTACATGAACATGCTGCTGTGACTCCTAAGCGGCGGGCATCACGTAATTCAGCCCCAGGGCCTTGAGGACGGCGGTGAGAATGAAGTTGAAGGGCTTATTGAAGTGGGGCAGAAAGTATACGTCGGTCATGGCGATCTCCGGCAGGGTCATCCCCTTCTGAATCGCCAGGGCCAGGTAGTAAATTGATTCGGTATGGCTGCCCTCTCCATAGGAGCCGATCTGGGCTCCCACCAGACGCAGGTTGTCCTTTTCGTAAACCAGCTTCACGCTCACCTTTTCATAGGATTCCATAAATTCCGGCCGGTCGTTGTCCGTAAAGAAGGAGCTCATCACGTCCATCTCCGCCGCCCGGGCCGCTTCTTCGCTCAGACCCGTGGAGGAGAGCTTGTTCCCGAAGACGCATATGCCGTTGGTCCCCACCACGCTCGGGAGGCTGACCGCGCCCAGGCCGTTGATATGGCTGGCCGCCACCACCCCCGTCTTGACCGCGTTCGTGGCCAGGGCCACGTTCTCGTGCCGCCCCGTGGCGCTGTGGAAAAGGGCCGCCGAGTCCCCCACGGCATAGACGTCCGGCAGGGAGGTCTCCATGTATTCATTGACCTTCACCGCCCCGTTGGGGGTTTTCTCCGCCCCCTCCAGCAGTTCCGTATTGGGTTTGAAGCCTATGCACTGGATGACCAGGTCCGCGGGGAACTCCCCCCTGGTGGTGACGATCCCCGTCACCCGGCCCGCCGATCCCCTGTATTCGGTCACCCCCGCCCCCAGAACCAGTTCTATGCCGTGGTCCCTCATGTCCGCCTGGAGCCGGTCGGTGAACTCCGTATCGAAGTAGCGGGGCACCACGCGCTGTTGCTTGTCAATCAGAGTCACGTGCTTTCCCTTTTCATGGTAGGCCTCGGCCAGTTCGATGCCGATGTAGCCCGCCCCGATGACGGCCACGTGGCGGATGGAGGGATTGCCCGCTTTCTCTATGAGGATTTTGGCGTGCTGGTAGAGTTTGCAGATCTCTATGTTCTCCAGCTCCCTGTTCCCTATGGGGGGATCCACGGGCCAGGAACCGCCCGCATAGACCAGCTTGTCGTAGGACTCGGTAAACTTTTCGCGGGTATCCAGATCCACCACGGTCACCGTTTTGGCATCCCCGTCCAGGGCGACAACATCGTGTCTCATCTTGACGACAGCCCCCAATCTTTCCAGGGCGGGCACGTCCGCGTAAAAAAGATGTTCCGGGTCCTTCACGACTCCGGATACGGTGAGGGCGATGCCGCACCCCAGAAAGGAGATGTTATCGTTCCGGTCAAAGGCGACGACTTCGGCCTCCGGATTCTGGGTCAGCAGAGTCCGGATAACCGAAGTTCCGGCATGATTCACTCCAATAACTACGATTTTCTGCGCCATATTGCACTCCTTATTTATCTATATTTGTTTATCGATATTAAAGGTAACACAGAATCTTAGTTAAGACTAGTTTTTTTATAGTATTTTTTAAAGATAACCCTTAGCCTCAAGGAGCTCCGCCGTGAGAATCGCTCCCCCCGCCGCCCCCCGGACCGTATTGTGGGAGAGGGCGGTGAAGCGGTACCCCAGTACGGGGCTTCTCTGAAGCCGCCCCAGGGAGACCGCCATGCCCCTCCCCCCGTCCCTGTCCAGCCGGGGCTGGGGGCGCAGATCCTCCCGGGTAAAGCGGATCACCGGATCCGGGGCGGAGGGCAATCGCAGCTCCTGGGGTACGCCCCGAAAGCGGGAAAGGGCCGTCTCCAGCTCCTCCAGGGAGGGCTGGCGGCCCTCCACGGCAAACCAGACGCAGCTGGTATGGCCATGCACCACGGGAACCCGCAGGCAGCTGGAGGAGATGCGCAGGCTGTCCTCCGGCTCAATCCGGTCCCCCGTCAGGGCACCGAAGATCTTCTGGGGTTCGCAGAAGGCCTTCTCCTCCTCCGAGGGGAGGGGAACGATGTTGTCTATCACATCCAGGGCGGACTGCCCCGGGTAACCCGCCCCGGAGAGGGCCTGCAGGTTGGTGGTGATCACCTCTTTTACAACGAACCCCGCCGCCCTCAGGGCATGGAGGGGCAGGACGTAACTCTGCACCCCGCAGTTGGGTTTGGTGACAAGGCACCCCCGGGACCAGCCCTCCCTTTTCCGCTGTTCCGGAATAATGTCCAGATGGTCCGGATTCACCTCGGGCAT
This sequence comes from Spirochaetaceae bacterium, assembly GCA_003246505.1. Taxonomy (GTDB): domain Bacteria; phylum Spirochaetota; class Spirochaetia; order DSM-2461; family DSM-2461; genus SZUA-368. The sequence continues at coordinate 3,845 of QKAI01000480.1, forward strand.
GAGGATGGGGACGTTATCGGTCAGCCGATGGGCGGAGTTGTTGGAGACAACCGGCAGCCCGGCGGCGGCGTAGGTTCTCTCAATGAGCCTTGTCTCCTCTTTACCGGTGCTGAAGGCGGAAAAGAGCAGGCGGCAGGATTTCAGGGCCCCTTCGATCTCCCCCACGGGATAGACGGGCAGCCCCGCCGCCCCCTCGGGGACGGGCTCCCCCATGCGCCACCGGCCTTCCACCGCCTCGGCGTAGCTCCGTCCGGCGGACCTTTCCGAAGCGGCCAGATAGGCGACCTCGAACAGGGGGTGGTCCCTGAGAAGAATAAGATAATTCTGGCCGACCATGCCGGTCGCCCCCAGAATCCCGACGGGAATTTTCCGTTTCATTGCAATACCTCCGGGGAGCCCTTCCGGCGGCGCCATCGGCGGGACAGCAAAAAAAACCCCGCCGGAAGGCGGGGCAGGAATGCTCGTAAATTAAGCGAACCCTACAACCACCTTCGGTGCAAAAAGAGAGTCGGGGTGGTGGTGGTTATTGCGGTTAAGCTTTTCATTGGGTCCATTCTTGCTTATTTTTGGGGAATGGTCAAGGGGCTCCCAGAAGACTGAGGGTTATGGCGATATGGGCGGCGTAATAGGTGGGGAGGATGAGAAAATCCAGGAATTCCAGTCCCACGAAATTCGATTCCGCGATGCAGGTGTCGGAAAAAACGATAAGACCGATCCCCGCGACCAGAAAGGCCTTGTTCCATAGGGGAGCTTCGTACCCCAGGGCCAGGGCCAGGGAAAAGCAGGAGATGACTAGATAGAGGAACACGGCGATTCTCATGGGCCTATCCTGCAGCCGGGGCAGAAGCCTCAGAAGATAATAGACGAGGAAGGACGCTATGAGGAGCACCAGGGGGAGTATGGAGAACCGGGCATAAGCGATGACATAGGCCAGATAAAAAACATGGGCCATAAAGAACAGGCCGATCCCGTAGACAAACCAGTTTGGTTTCTCCCCTCCCCCGTCAGCCCTGTTGCTGAGTAAGAAATCCCCCCCCACGGAAAAGGCGAAGGCAATGAGGACCTGAAAATAGGCGTTATCGGCAAAAGGGGCCAGCCGGCTGTGTATCAGGATGATGGCCATGCAGGAGAGGGTGACCGCCGCTTTCAAGGGGTAATAGCCCTTTCTCACGGCAAAAAAAGAGAACGCAAGGGGTATGGGGATGAGCAGATAGGACAGCATGGGGTCTCCTTTTCTCCCAATATACCCCGCTATACCAGTAAATCA
>QKAI01000103.1 GCA_003246505.1 Spirochaetaceae bacterium
AAAACTGTTACTTCTGGAAGGAAGTATAACGCTGATTGTTTTTTTCAGCCTGATCGTCTCCGTTTTTACCCTGATCGATCTTACCGGTATCAATAACCTTTACAAAGTCATTCTGGACAAGAGTTTCGAGACCAGGCAGCTGAGGCTGAAACTGGAGGAAGTTCTCTACAATCCCATGGCGAACAGGGGGAACTATGCGGTTCTCCTGAATTTGTGGAACCTGCAGAATTTCAATTACGACGAGGGCAATAACGTCAAGACCATGCAGTCCATCGGCAGGGAATTCATAAATGACGCCAGGGAGACGGAAATGGACTGGATAGCCCTCACCTCGGAATATTCCCCCGAACTGTTCCACTCCTTCTTCGTGGATTACTTCAGCCGCCCGGAAAAGGAGGGGGAAAGCCTTTACTCCTATTCGGAGACGAATGAGGACGAGGAAGCCCAGCAGACTATCTACCGGTTCCGATTTTTCATTGAGCGCATCATCGTGCTCGAAGTGAGGCAGAAGAATCTGCTCGAATCCATAAGAGAGGCCCTTCCCGGCATCATGAGGCAGAGGCTGTTCCGCATAATCATCGGGAATATACTGGCGGTGCTGGCGGTTGCCTCCATAGCAACGATCTACAGCATGCGCCTCATGGAAAACATCAGGAAGATCCGATTCTCCCTTGAGCGGGTTTCCCGGGGTGAGTTCTCCCATAAGCTCATAATTCCCAACAACGACGAATTCGGGCGGCTCGCCCGGGACTTCAACACGGTTACGGAAGCTCTCTGGGCCAAACTGGAGTCGGTGCAGCAGATCCTGAACGACGTGGGTGACTCCATCAGTACGGAGATAGAGCTGGACAAGGTGGAAAAGGCCATCGTCTACCTCAGTCTCAAGAGCATCGACGCTTCCGGAGCGGCCCTCTATCTTTTCAATGAGGACAAATCCCGGCTATATCTGAAATTCAGCGCCGGCGATTTCCGCCCCCCCTACCATCTGGGCGATGAGAAGGAGAAGGTTCTTCCCTTCAGATCCCTGGAGGAGTCCCTCTCCTCTTTCCGGGACATTACCATTCCCGTAGGGGAAACGATTATCGGTGAATCGGCCCAGAAGGGGGAAGCCATCCTGGTGAAAAGGACCCATGCCTCTTCCTTCGCCCGTCCGAAGAACCATCCCTATCATGTCAGTTCCGCCCTCTCCATACCCATGAGGGTGGGCAATGTGGTTCTGGGTGTCCTCTGCCTGGTGCACAGGGAGGACCGTTTTTTCTCGGACCTGGAAATGGCAAACGCCCAGTCCTTCAGTGAGCTGGCGGCCATTTCCATTGATAACCTCATGAAGTACAACGAAATGCTCGAAGTATTCGAGCTTAACAGGGAGATCGATATCGCGGCTGAAATTCAGCAGAATCTTCTGCCCCAGCAAATCCCCCGCCTCAGGAAGACCGACCTGGCCTTCAAGACCCGGACCTGCCGGGGTATCAACGGGGATTTCTATGACTGCTATATGATCGACCGGGAGAGAATCCTCATAACGGTCTGCGAAGTTGCGGGAAAGGGGGTTCCCGCCGCTCTTGTCATAACCATGATCAAGACTATCCTGAAACTGGTCGCCAAAGCGGGGCTTAACGCGGCGGAGATCCTCCAGGACCTCAACAGGAACATAACCGAGAAGATCCGGATCGAGAATATCGCCGCCCTCTCCCTTGTCCTTTACAATCAGAACAACGGGGAGATATCCTTCGCTTCCGCGGGAAACCAGCCCCTGCTGGTATACCGATCGGCGGCGAAGAGATTCGAGGAGTTTTCCCCCCCGGGCATCCCCGTCGGCCTTGACAAAAACGCCGTTTACGAGGAAGAGGAACTCCTGCTCCAGTCCGGAGACTACCTTATGCTATTCACCGACGGTATCCCGGAAGCGCGGAATAACAAAAACAAGGAATACGGCATGGACACCCTGAAAAACCTGGGAGTAACCCACGGTTCCCTGAGCGCCGAAGAGATGGTACAGGAGATCATCGACGACCTGGACTATTTTCACCGCGACTCCCAGCAATGGGACGACCAGACCCTGCTGCTCCTGAAGCGGGAAGGGGCCGAGGCATGAAACTATCCATCCGGCTCCCCCTCTACCACGGCATCGTCATCATTCTTTTCATCCTGACCCTGTTTCTGGCCGTTTTCATCTTCCAGGAGATGGACCGGCTGAACAATCAGAAGATCATTCTGGACAGCCTTCACAGCAACGTACTCATTCTGAATGACGAACTCTCCCTGCTTCTTTACAAGCCCCAGATTCCTTCGGTGGGCTATTTCAATCTCTCCCAGCAGCTCTTTCAGCTGGATCGGATCATGCAGGAGCTCCGGGATAACCAGGAGAGGACCCGCCGGAACACCTCCTACCGGGAGAGAACGGATATTGTTATCAAGCAGTGGGACAATCTGGAGGAGACCTACATGATCCCCCTGCAGGATGAGATGAAGAATTTCAAACCCCTGGCCGGTTATTACTCCTTCAACCTGTACGGGATGAAGAAGTCCCTGGCCCTGTTCTCCCAGGAGGAGGACCAGGAGCTTTTTCTCAAACTCCAGACGATTCTGGATCTGATAGACGGACTGCAGACAAAGATCAGCATCAATCTTGCCAGCGTGACCGAAACCACATCGGCCATGGTGACCAGGGAAGTGGACCAGTTCAGCCGCCGGATGATCCGGAACGCCGCCATCGCCACGGCGGCGATGCTCGGGCTGAGCCTTATCCTGGCCTGGTATCTCTCCCATTCCATTTCGGAGAGCATCCGACGGTTGGACGATGCCATCTCCGAAGTGGCCACGGGAAACTTCCACTACACCCTCCAGGGGTCGGAGATCGACGAATTCAAGGAGATAGCCAAGGGGTTCAACACCCTGACGGAGATGCTCTGGTTCCGCCTCGACTCCCTTAAGGACATCATGCGCGACGTGGGGAGCGCCGTGGAGAACCGGGAGTCGGCGGAGGAGCTCTACACGCTCATCCTGGAGCTGGCCATCGACAGCACCGAGGCGGACAGCGCGGTTCTGCTCCTCTACGATGAGGAACTCCGGGGGCTCAGGATGGGCGGCCATCTGGGTTATTTCCCCCCTCCCCTGAACATCCCCCAATCGGTCAAAATAAAGAGGGAGACCATAAGGGAGTGGTTCAATACGACGACCATCCCCACCACGGGGAATCTCCTCGGCGAAGCCTGCATGAGGGGCAGCTCCTTCTACATCCATGACAACGAGAGCCAGAAGGTTTTCCCCGAGAACTGCGATCCCGGCAGCAGCAGCTTCATCGGGTCCTCCATCATACTGAGCCTGGGATCTTCGGAAAAGAAATTCGGTGTCATCGGCCTGGCCAAAACGAATCCGGGGGAGCGATTCAACGATCTGGACTTCACCTATATGAAGTCCTTCGCCAATTTCGTCACCATAACCCTGGACAACTTCGAAAAGTATCAGGAACTGGTAAAGAAGCACGAAATAAACAGGGAGATCGAAGTGGCCGCGGAAATCCAGAGCACCCTCCTCCCCAACCGGATGCCCCCCATGAAGGGAACCCGCATTGCCGCCTTCTCCCATGCGGCCAAGGGTGTCAGCGGGGACTATTACGATGTGTTCACCCTGGACAGGGACCGGACCGCCGTGATCATCTGCGACGTTTCGGGTAAGGGCATTCCCGCTTCCCTTTTCATGGTAATGTTCAGAACAGTCCTGAGAACAATTTCCAGCCCCGGGATGAATGCCTCGGAAACGCTGACGGCCCTTAACCGGGAGATATCCGGAAATTTCCAGAGCGGCACCTTCGCCACGGCGTCCCTGCTTATCCTGAACCACAGCAAGAATACCATATCCTACTCTAACGGAGCCCACCACCCCCTTTACATCCACAGGAACGGATCGAAGTCCTTCGTCCGCTTCGATACGGACGGACTCCCCCTGGGTATCGACATCCGGGCGGAATACGGCCATAAGCAGATCCGGGTGGAACCGGGGGATTATCTCTTTCTCTTTACCGACGGTCTGACCGAGGCACGTAACGACAAGGGAGAGGAACTAGGTACGGGAAGGCTGTTAAAATATGCCAGCCAGTATACGGACAAAAGCCCGGACAGGATGAAGGATATCATAGAGGAGCTGCTTATCGGATTCGAGGGTGAGGCGGGGCAGCACGACGACGAAACCTTTCTGGCTATACAGATAGGCTAGAAGTCAGATCCCCCTTCTCCTTTTCGAGCTGTTTCTTCTTTTTTTCAAGATCCTCCGTTTCCCCGGCGAGAACATTCAGCTTCTCCGTCTCCCGGTCAACCTTTTCCTGCTGCTGGGCCCTGTCCCTGATCTTCTTCTGGAGAAGCTCCTCCAGTTCTCCAATGCGGATCTCCGTCAGACAAAGGGTTTTTTCCCGGATCTTTGTCTCCCTCTGATTATTGAGGTCTTCTATCTGGTGTTTGAAGGACTCCCCTTCCAGATCTTCCCGGACATAGAGAGACTGCCCCATGCGGAGAAAGGCCTCGTCCAGCTCCCCCTCCTTCCGGTCCTTCTCTTCCTCCCTCTTCTTAAGGAATCGGGAGGGTTTGACTCCGCCGCAGATTTCCTCCAGCTCCCGGTCAAGGTCCCCGAGCCGTTCATCCAGCTTGAGGGATTCCTCTTTGAGGCGGCGGGTTGCCTCCTCATGCCCCTTGTGCTCCTCAAAAAGATCCGAGAGGCCGTTTCCGGCTATTTCCGGCAGGAGACCATCCCTGACCAGTCTTTCCCCGATTCTGCGATAGTTCCTGCTCAGGTTCTCGCCGGCGGATCTTTTTTTGGTTGACTGGGAGGACTTCTTTATAAAGCTCCCCATCCTCTTCCAGAGGTTGAGATCCTCCCCCTCTGTCCTGATGCGGTAGAGCTCGTTATCCGCATCACGTATCCTGTCCTCCCAATCCAGAAGGGTCTTGAAAAGGTCTTCCACGCCGGGAGAGGAAGGAAGAGAACCCCGCTTATAAAGATCGAAGGATCGGCGGCCGAGGAGAACATAAAATTCGGCCAGAGACTTCTCGTCGGCCGCCTCCTGCTCCCTTATCTCCTTCTGCCTTTCCTGAAGGGACTCCCTTTCCCCGGTC
>QKAI01000069.1 GCA_003246505.1 Spirochaetaceae bacterium
GTCTTTTCGGAACCGCCGGTGGCAAATAAAAACGCCGATGCCACGAAGGCCATCAGGAAAATGAAATTCCCTTTCATACATTTCTCCTTTATTCTATTTGGTATGTTATGGTAATATTAATATTTCACAAGTTTTACTTTTATGAAAGTATTTTCAGGGGAGTTTGTGTAATTTATTTTCATAATATATTGCATAAATATACATCCCCGTAGGGTTCAGCCTGAGAAAGGGTATTATTTACGAAAACGTAAATAAAAGGAGTTTTTCGTGTATTCCAGCACAGTCGAAATCAATCTTGACAGCATAGGGAGAAACGTGGGTCTGGTCAGGAGTCTCCTGGGGGAGGGCGCCCGCCTCTGCGCGGTCATGAAATCGGACGCCTACGGTCTGGGAATCCCCGGTCTCCTCGGGGCCTTTGCCGGGGAAGGGGGGGCCGACTTCATCGGGGTGGCCCGTTTCCAGGAAGCCCTTGAGATAAAAAGATACTACCCCAGGGGGCTCAGAGAGGTCCCCCTCTTCATCATGGGGCTCTGCGATGACGTGGAGCTGCCCCTGGCCCTGGACGAGGGCTTCGTCATCACCTTGGACAGCCTGGAGCAGGGGGAGATTCTCTCCCGGGAAGGGGTGAGGCGGGGGAGGAAGGCTCCGGTGCATATCAAGATCGACACGGGATTTTCCCGGCTGGGGCTCCGGGCGGCCGACCGGGATTCGCGGGATATATACGAGAGGATTTCCCGCCTACCCGGATTGCGCATAGAGGGGACTTTCAGCCACCTGGCCCTGGCCGATGCCGAAGCGGATGGGGCCCAGTTCCGCCTGTTCCAGTCTTTCTGCGATGACATGGAAGGGCGGGGAGTCTCCGTGGGAATGCGCCATATCTGCGACAGCATCGGTACGGCCCGCTATCCCGCCTACCACTTGGATATGGTCCGGGCCGGGGCGATCCTTTACGGGATGAAACCCTTCCGGGCGCCCCTGGCGGAGAACCTCCCCCTGGAATTCCCGGTCCGCTGGGAAACCCGGATCACCCATGTCACCCGTCTCGGGGCGGGGGAGGGGGTCAGTTACGACTACTCCTGGAAAGCCCCCGCCGGGGGAGCGGTGACGGCGACGATTCCCGTGGGCTACGGCGACGGCTATCCCCGGTCCCTCTCCCGGGGGGGGCGGGTGCTCGTCGGGGGGTTGCTCTGTCCGGTCATAGGGCTTATCTGCATGGACCAGATGGTGGTGGACGTCTCCGCCGTGCCCTCGGCTCAAAGGGGGGATAGGGCGGTGCTGCTGGGGGAGGGCATCGATATCCTGGACCTGGCCGAGGGGGCGGGCACGAACCGCAACGAGATCCTGGCCCGCCTGGGGAGGCGGGTTCTGCGCCGATACTGGCGGGGCGGGAAGCCGGTTTCCGAACTGGCCTATCTTGATGAACCGGCCTATAGGGAGTTATAACAGGGGATATGGAACGAGATCTGACGCTCCTGAAAGGGGAGATAGCCCCTTTTATGGAGGAAATCATAGCTTTCCGCCGGGAAATGCACCGCCGGCCGGAACTGGGGCGGGAGGAATTCGAGACCGCCCGCCGCATTACGGAGACACTGGACCGCTGGGGCATCCCCTGGGCCCGGTACGGCACCGCCGTCGTCGGCCTGGTGGAGGGATCCCGCCCCGGGGGTTGCGTGGCCCTCAGGGCGGACATGGACGCCCTGCCCCTGGAGGAGGAATCGGGGGTGGATTTCCCCTCCGAAAACCCCGGGAAGATGCACGCCTGCGGCCATGACGGGCATACGGCCATACTGCTGGGGACGGCCCGCTGGTTCTCCCTGAACCGGGACCGGTTTTCCGGTTCGGTCAAACTGCTCTTCCAGCCCGACGAGGAGGGGGAGGGCGGGGCGGAGCCGATGATAGAAGCGGGGGTTCTGGAGAATCCCTTCGTGGACCGGATCTTCGGCCTCCATGTCATGCCCTACCTGAGCCCCGGGCAGATCGAACTGAGGAAGGGCGCCCTGAACGGATCCAGCACGGCCCTGTTCTTTACCCTAAAGGGCAGGAGCGGCCACGGGGCCTATCCCGAATCGGGCATCGACGCCATCCTCATCGCCGGCCATGTGATCACCGCCCTGCAGAGCGTGGTCAGCCGGCGGATCTCCCCCCTGGATTCGGCGGTGGTCAGCATCGGCACCATAGCCGGGGGCCGGGCGGGGAACATCATCGCCGAGGAGGTGACCATGCGGGGGACCATGCGCACCGCCGACAACGGGCAGAGGGACCGGCTGGTGGGAATCCTCCGGGAGCTGGTGGAAAACACCGCCCGGGCCCACGGCGGGGAGGGGCGGCTGGAGGTGAAATACGGTTACGCCGCCCTGATCAATGAGGACGCCGCAGTGGATCTGGCCGCCCGGGTGGGGGAGACTCTTCTGGGAAAGGAGAATATCCGCTGGAAGGAGAAGCCCAGCCTGGGGGTGGAGGATTTCTCCTTCTTCCTGCAGAAAAGGCCGGGCTGCTTCTATCATCTGGGCTGCGGCCCCGGCGGGGGAGGGGATTTCGCCCCCCTCCACTCCCCCCGTTTCGTGATGAATGAGGACTGTCTGCCCCTGGGCGTCGCCCTGCAGACCGGCATAACCCTTACCGCTTTGGATGAGCTTGCAGAGGAACAATGAAGGATTTTTTGATAATTGACGGTCACTGCGACTCCATACTGGATTTCGTGGGGGAGAGTTTTACCCAAAAGAACAGTTCGGTGCGCGATTTCTTTGAGGAAGCCGAATGGGGCCATGTGGATTTTCCCAAGCTCCGCCGGGCGGGGGTCACCTGCCAGACCATGGCCATGTACGTCCATGACGATCTGGTTCCCCAAGCCTTTGAGAAAACCTGCTTCTATTCGCGCAAGATAGACGAGATCATCGCCTCCCACGGGGATGTCATCGCCGCCCTGTGCGCCGAGGATATCCTCCGGGCGAAACGGGAGGGGAAGGTGGCCCTGCTCAAGTCCATCGAAGGGGGAGAGGCCCTGGCCGACGGGGAGGGGAAATCCTATGACCGGATCCGTTACTTCCACGACCGGAACGTCCGACTGGCCGGGCTGACCTACAACCGGATCAACCCCTTCGGCCGGGGGCTGGATACGCCGGGGGCAACGGGGCTGACCGATTACGGCAAAGGGGCCATAGACGAGATGGCCCGGCTGGGTATGATCCTGGACGTGTCCCACATGTCCGACGAAAGCCTGGCCGACGCCCTGGAGCGGACCGAGCTGCCCCTGGTGGCCAGCCATTCCAACTCCCGTTCCGTCCACGGCCGCTCCCGGAATCTCACCGACCCCCAGCTGGAGGCCATCGCCGCCACGGGGGGCCTGGCGGGGCTCATGTACCCGGGGGTCTTCGTGGACGGGGATCCGCAGAGGGTGACCTTCCGCCGGCTCATGGACCATCTGGACCATATGCTCTCCGTGGTCGGGCCGGACCATGTGGGCCTGGGATCCGACTTCGACGGCTACACCGCTCCCTACGGCGTGTGCATGACCTCCGCCCTGGACGTGCCAAAAATCGCCCGGCATATGCTGGATGCGGGCTGGAGCGAGGAGGATACGGCCAAGGTCATGGGTTTGAACTGGCTGCGGGTGATTGGCAGGGTCTGCGGGTAGTTACTCTTTACTAAAATCCATTATGGGAATAAAATAAGCCTGTCGACTGGCGTTCCGTGACATGGAATAAACCATGCGGGAGACTCCCCTTAACCTATCGTGCGCCTGGGTAGGAGAGGAAGGAGATATGTATGGAACCGATTCTTCTCGACGGTAGGAAAAGGGCGGCGGAAATCAATGAAAGATTATTGGAAAGATCCCGGATAATTATAGAGGCGGGCTTTCCCGTGCCCGTCCTGGCCACGATTCTCGTGGGGGATGATCACTCATCCCGGGTTTACGTGAAAATGAAGGCCAGAGCCTGTAAGAGGGCGGGGATTAACTCCCGAATCATCGAAATGCCCGCAACGGTACAGACAAAGGATGTCCTGTCCCTGATCGGGGAGCTGAACCGTGACGAAGCCGTTTCGGGCATTCTGCTCCAGCATCCCGTTCCCCGTCACATTGAAGAAGCCGCCTGCTTTAACCTCATCTGCCCCGAAAAGGATGTGGACGGGGTAAGCGATGTCTCCTTTGCCCGCACCGCCATGGATCAGCCCGGATTTCGCAGTTCCACCCCCCTGGGCATCATCAAACTGCTCAAATCATATTCCCTACCCATGGCGGGGAAACATACGGTCATCCTGGGAAGAAGCCCTATCCTGGGTAAACCACTGGCTATGCTTATGCTTAATGAGAATGCCACCGTGACGGTGTGCCATTCCAAGACGGAGAACATCAGAGAGCTGGCCGGGCAAGCCGATATTCTTTGCGTGGGAATAGGGCGTCCGAAACTGGTTGACAGTTCCTGGATAAAGCCGGGGGCCGTTGTGGTGGACGCCGGCTATAACGGGGGAAACATCGGGGATACGGACTGGGAGGAGCTTTTACCGCTCACATCGGCCTGCACCCCCGTTCCGGGAGGGGTGGGGCCCATGACGATTGTCACACTGATTGAGCAGACGATCGAGTCGGCGGAGAGAAAATATTCATCTGGCTCAGGAATACCCCCCCGATGACCGCCAGGGAGGAGAGCAGCTGGGCATGGTTCAGGGTCTCCCCCAGAAAAATCCGTCCGAAGATCAGGGCCGCCACGGGCACCATGTTGATGGACACCGAGGCGGAGGAGGCCTTGATCCGGGACTGGGCGTCGTTGTAGAGGAAATAGGCGCCGAAGGAGCAGGCCACCCCCAGAAAGAGGAGCACCGCCAGTTCCGGACCGGGCGCCCGGGAGGACGCGGCATCCTTCAGATGGGCCAGGCCGGGCAGGAAGAAGAGGGCGCCCCCCCAGCACTGGAGCCGGGTCAGATAGGCCGGGCTGTACCGGCCGTAGAGGTCCTTGAGGAGCAGCATGTTCCCCGCAGCGCAAACCATGGCCATCAGTTCCAGGCTGTTCCCCAGGAGGGGATTGGTCCCGGGGGGGACCTCCCCGTTGAACAGGGTCAGAAGGACGACACCCCCCAGGGAGAGGACGAGGCCCCCGAT
>QKAI01000423.1 GCA_003246505.1 Spirochaetaceae bacterium
GAAGTGACCTTTACGCCCGCCGACTTCTTCATCACCTCCCTCCCCTTCTCCCCTGCCAGCCAGGAGTTCTTCTTAATAACCGTATCGATGCCCCCGGGGATGATGAGGGACACGGAGATGCGGGTCGGGGCCAGTTCCAGCCGAAGCCCCTCGGTCGCCGTTTTCACCGCCGCCTTGGAAGCGCCGTAGACAGCCTGGCCCGGCACGGGAAGGAATCCGCCCATGCTGGACACATTGCCGATGCAGGCCTCCTCCCTCTCCGCCAGGCGGGGCAGCAAGGCCCGGGTCATGTTCATCATCCCGAAGAAATTGATATTCATGAGCCGGTCGATCTGCTCCCCGGACAGATTGGCCAGAGTCAGAAAGGGCTGGATGATCCCCGCGTTATTGATGAGCCCGTCGACCCTGCCGTGATAATCGACGATCTCCCCGGGAAGGCGGGTTACCCTCTCCCGGTCGGTGATATCCACGAGATGGAGGGAGACGCGGCTGTAATGATCCCCCGCCCTTTCCCGGGTCTCTTCCAGGGCTTTCATATTGATGTCCACCGCCGCCACGGAGGCGCCCTTTTCCACCAGCTGCCGCACCAGCTCCCTTCCCACTCCGCCGCCGGCGCCGGTTACCACGATGACCTTGTTTTTAAATTCCATATCCTTCTCCATGGGGAAGTCTCCCCGTCGCTGGAGCCAATATAGTTTCCCAGGGTAACAGGAAGGTAATCTTTTTGATTTTTCCTTCCCCTCAGGCCGATTGACCTTCGAACTGGCTGTTGTAGAGGTCCGCATAGAAGCCGTTCCGTTCCAGCAGCTCCCCGTGGCAGCCCTGCTCGATGATATCCCCGTCCTTCATCACGAGTATCAGATCGGCGTTCCTGATGGTGGAGAGCCTGTGGGCGATGACGAAGCTGGTGCGCCCCTCCATCAGGCGGTCCATGGCGTTCTGGATCAGTTCCTCCGTCCGGGTGTCCACGGAGCTGGTGGCCTCGTCCAGAATGAGGATCTTCGGATCGGCCAGGATCGCCCTGGCGATGGTCAGCAGCTGTTTCTGCCCCTGGCTGATATTGCTGGTCTCCTCGTTGAGAACCCGGTCGTACCCCCCGGCCCAGGTATGGATGAAGTGGTCCACATGGGCGGCGGCGGCGGCCTCCTCCACCTCCCCGTCCGTGGCGCCGGGCCGTCCGTAACGGATGTTCTCCCTTACCGTCCCGCTGTAGAGCCAGGAGTCCTGGAGCACCATGGCGAAGTTCCGGCGCAGATCGCTCCGGGTATAATCGCGTATGTCATGGCCGTCCACCAGAATGGCCCCCCCATCCACATCGTAGAAGCGCATGAGCAGTTTGACCATGGTGGTCTTCCCCGCCCCCGTGGGTCCCACGATGGCGATCTTCTTCCCCGATTCGGCCAGGGCGGAGAAATCCCTTATCACGGGCTTATCCTTCTCATAGCCGAAGCGGACATGGCGGAATTCCACCTGCCCCCGGGTATTTTCGGGCCGCACCGGGTCGCCGGCTTCGGTAATCTCCTGCTCCTCGTCGAGGAATTCGAACACCCTCTCCGCCGCGGCGGCCGTCTGCTGCAGCACATTGCTGATGTTGGCGATCTGGGTCAGGGGCTGGGAGAAGCGGCGCACGTACTGGATGAACGCCTGGATGTCCCCGATGGTGATGGCTCCCCGGGAGACGAGCCAGCCCCCCAGGACGGCCACGGCCACGTAGCTCAGATTCCCCACGACGGTCATGAGGGGCATCATGAGCCCCGAAAGGAACTGGCTCTTCCAGGCCGATTCGAAAAGCTTCCCGTTATAAGCCTCAAAGGCGGCGACGCTCTTCTCCTCACCGGAAAAAGCCTTGACCACCGTATGGCCGGAGAACATCTCCTCTATGTGCCCGTTCACCTCCCCCAGTGATTTCTGCTGGCTGCGGAAGTGCTTCTGGCTCCGCTTGACGATCAGCCCGATCACCCCGGCGGAAAGGGGCAGCAGGATAAGGGCCACCAAAGTCATCCGCCAGTCGATAGTCAGCATCATGGCCACGATCCCCACCACTGTGATGAGGGAGGTGATCATCTGCACCAGGCTCTGGTTCAGGGTCTGGCTGACCGTATCCACGTCGTTGGTGATGCGGCTCAGGATCTCCCCGTGGGTGGTTTTGTCGTAGTATTTCAGGGGGATGCGGTTCATCTTCGCGGCGATCTCCGTCCGGAAGCGGTAGGCGATGTCCGTGGAGACCCGGGCCATGATCCATCCCATGGCATAGGTGAGGACCGAGGAGACCCCGTACAGGCCCAGGGTGAGCAGGAGGATTCTCCCGATCCGGTCGAAATCCACGTCCCCCGTTCCGGCGGAGCGACGGCCCAGCCCCTCGAAGAGGACCGTGGTGGCCTGCCCCAGCACCCGGGGCCCGAGAACGGCCATCCCCGTGGAAAACAGGGCTAGAACGAAGACAAGCAGGGTGACCGCCCGGTATTTCCCCAGATAGCCGACCAGCCTTCCGATGGTCCCCCGGAAATTCTTCGCCCTCTCCCCGGGCATCATGCCGTGCCCTCCGGGGCCGCCCCCCATGCCTCCCCGGCGGGGAGGATTCATATTCTCTCTTTTATCGTTTTTATCGCTCACAGGTTTTCCGCCTCCTCCAGACTCAGCTGGGACAGTACGATCTCCCGGTAGGTGGGACAGTGTTCCATCAGTTCCCGATGTGTTCCCTTCCCGGTCAGCTTTCCCTCGTCAAGGACCAGGATCTGATCGGCATTCATAATAGTGGAAACCCTCTGGGCGACGATCAGGACGACCTTCTCCCCGGCGCTCTCCGCCAGAGACCGCCTCAGGGCCGCGTCGGTCTTAAAATCCAGGGCGGAAAAACTATCGTCGAAGATCAGCACGTCCGCCGGTTTCGCCAGGGCCCGGGCGATGGAGAGGCGCTGCTTCTGCCCCCCGGAGAAATTGCTCCCCCCCTGGGAGACGGACCGTTCGAAACCCCTCTCCCCTTCCCGGATAAAATCCATGACCTGCGCCGTTTCGCAGACTTCGGTCAGTTTCCCATCCCCGGCGCTCTCGTCGCCGTATCGCAGATTGGAGGCGATGGTCCCCGAAAAGAGGGAGGCCTTCTGGGGCACCAGGCCGATGCGGCGGCGCAGGTCCTGCTGTTTTAACCGGCGCACATCCACCCCGTTCAACAGGATCTCCCCGCCCGTGACATCGTAGAACCGGGGGATCAGATTCACCAGGGTGCTCTTCCCGGAACCGGTGGACCCAATGACCGCCGTGGTCTTGCCCTGTTCGGCGGTAAAGCTGATTCCCGACAGGGCCCGCTCCTCCCCTCCGGGGTAGGAGAAATCCACATTCCGGAATTCCAGGACCGCCCTGCCCTCCCCGGGGAGGGTTTCGGGCTGCTCCGGATCGGCAATAGCCGGTTCGGTCCCCAGAACCTCCGCCACCCGCTCGGCGGAAACGGCGGCCCGGGGAATCATGATGAACATCATGGAGAGCATGAGAAAGGACATGACGATCTGCACGGCGTACTGAAGAAAGGCCATCATGTCCCCGATGGGCATCTGGGAAGCGGCGACCTTTCCCGATCCCACCCAGATCACGGCCACGGAAAGGCCGTTCATGATGAGGGTGATGACGGGCATCATGACAACCATGGTCCTCATGACGAAGAGGTTGTTGTCGGCCAGTTCCCTGTTGGCCCCGTCGAAACGGTCCCTTTCAAAATCCTGGCGGTTGAAGGCGCGCACCACGAGAAGGCCGGAGAGCTGCTCCCGGCTGACCCGGTTCAGGTTGTCCACCAGCTTCTGCATGATCTTGAACCGGGGCATGGCCACGGACATGATCAGGGCGACGAAGCCGAGAAGAAAAAGTACCGCCACGGCGATGATCCAGGCCATGGAGGGAGCCTTTCCCATGGCCCGCATGACCCCTCCCACCCCCATGATGGGCGCGTACAGGGCCATGCGGATGATCATGAAGGACACCATCTGGATCTGGGTGATGTCATTAGTATTCCGGGTGATCAGGGACGCCGTTGAAAAGGCATCGAATTCGGCGCTGGAAAAGCTCTCCACCCGGCGGAACAGGTCCAGCCGCACGTCCCGTGCCACCGAAGCGGACACCCGGGCGGCGATGAACCCCACGGCCACCGTGGTCAGGGCCGATGCCAGGGTCAGGACCAGCATAATCGCCCCCATGCGGAGGATATAGAGAGACTGAAGCCTCTCCGTATCGACACCCGTGGCGGTAAGATACAGGCGCAGAAAGGCGTACTTCCCGATGCTGTCCCCCTCAAGAACCGCCCGGCCCCCTTCGGTCAGCCGGTAGGCCTCTCCCTCCGCTTCGTAGGCGGTCTCCAGTATGCGGGAGCCCTTTTCCTCCGCCCCTATCAGCTCATACTGTTCCCTGTCCAGAATCTCCGGCAGATCCCTTTCTATGCCCCCCTGCTGAATTCCCACGTTGACGATCCGGGAAAGATAATCGGGGAGGGCCAGCTCCAGGTTCGCCTGGGCGAACAGGAGAATGAGAGCCAGGACTATCGCCCCCAGATGGGGCAGGTAATATTTACTTAATCTGAACATTTTCCCGGTCCTCCATTGCTTCCAGCTTCCCGCTTAACAGGGCAATCCCCTCGCCCACGATCTCCGCTTCCCGGTCGTCCAGTTTCTGCAGCAGCTCCCCGACCCACACGTGGCTCTCCCGATGCAGGCGCTGGAGGATTTCCCTTCCCCGGGGGCTCAGCTCCACCCGCTTGATCCGCCGGTCTTCGGGATCCTCCTCCCGGATCACAAGCCCGGCGGCCACGAATTTATCCAGCATCTGGCTGACCGCCGCTTTGCTCACGCCCAGGAAATTTTCCATCTCCCCCACATTCATCGGGCCGTGATGGGTCAGGTGCTGCAGTATGGACATGTGGGGAAAACTGAGTTTGTACTCCCTGGTAAAATTCAGAATGGCCCGGATCTGTCTGTTTCGGGCGGTTCTCATCAGAATCCTCAGATTCTGCTCTATACTTTCCTTATCCATGATACCTTTCCTATAGTTAAGCCTACTTAACCATTAAGTTTGTTTAACTTAATAACAAAGGAGAGAATAGTCAAGGGAAGGG
>QKAI01000232.1 GCA_003246505.1 Spirochaetaceae bacterium
GCCTACTGCATGCCCTGCCCGGCGGGGATAGATATTCCCGGAGCCTTCAAGCAGCTGAACAACTTTCACATGTTCGGGAAGATGGAGAGCCGCATGTACCACATGATGTACGCGGGCCTCTCCACGGGGGACGGGAAAGCCCACTGGACCCGCACCTGCCTGGACTGCGGGAAGTGCGAAAAGCACTGCCCCCAGGGGATTGAGATCCGAAGGGAATTCGCCAAGGTGCGCCGCGACCTGGAAGGGCCCGGCAGCCGGCTGATCGCCTCGGCGGTGCGCCCCTTCTTCAATAGGCGCGGTAACCCACGGTAAAGGCCAGGGTGGACATCTGGACGCCCCCCTCCCCGGTCTCCCCGAAGGGGAGGAAATCGGAGAAGTCCAGGCCCAGGGTCCACCTTTTGTCGGGGGAGAATTTCATGGCCAGGCCGTAGGTGGAGCCGGAAAAGGGATCGGAGGTGAAGCTCTGGGTGTAGGATAGGGATGAGACTTCCACGGCGGATTCCCCCGATATCCCCGAGAAATCGGCCATGAAAAGGGCGTAGCCCGAAAGGGTCATCCGCCCTATCCGCGCTTCCCCGGCCACTCCCCCGGAGACACCCGGGGTCAGGCCTCCCCCGGTGATCTCCGCCTCCGCGGTTCCCGGGACCGGGGTAGTGAGATCCTCCCTTTCCAGAACGGCCCGGAATGATGAGGCGGAGCAGTGCAGCCCCAGAAAGAGGGGCAGGGAGAAGGGCCCCCTCCCCACCAGATCAAAACCGGCTCCGGCGAAAATATGGGCCATGTAGAAATTGAGCCGGCCCGGGGTATCCCCGGCCAGATCGCTGTAAAAGGAAGCGCCCAAGGTGCCGTTCACGAGAAGGGCGTCCCCAATGGCGTATACCGCCAGCCTGTCGGTCAGGGCGTAACCCGCCCCTCCCCCCAGGGAAATGCCCGTCAGATTCTCCCCGGTCACCTCCGGATCGGTCCACATCCGGTCAATGACGGTGTAGCCCAGGGCGCCACCGGCCAGAAGATCCCCCCGGGAGTAGTTCGTGAAAGGTACGAAGGAGGCGGAGATCAGTTTCCTGGCCACCTTTTCCGTACCCTCCATGACGGTACCCGCCACGGCGGTATCTATGATGTCCTGGGCAAAGGCGAAGGCCGCAGCGCAGAGAAGGAAAACAGGGATAAGGGTTGTTCGGTTCATGGATGATATTATAACGCCCTCCGGGAAAAAAGGAAACCTCCCACGACCGGGATTGGCGCGGACCATGGATTTACTTTTTTACCTGCCCCCTATATAATCACCCTATTATGGCAAAGTACCCTTTTAGCGAGATCGAAACGAAATGGCAGAAGTTCTGGGACGACAACAAAACGTTCCGGGCTACCGAGGATCCCTCTTTTCCCGTGGAGAAGAGAAAGTATGTTCTGGACATGTTCCCCTACCCCTCCGGGGCGGGGCTCCACGTGGGCCATCCCGAAGGCTACACGGCGACGGACATCTACTGCCGCTATCTGCGCATGAAGGGCTTCAATGTCCTGCACCCCATGGGCTACGACTCCTTCGGCCTGCCCGCGGAGAACTACGCCATTAAGACGGGGACCCACCCCAAGACGACCACCGAAGCGAATATAGAACACTTTACGAAGCAGATAAAGAGCCTGGGCTTCTCCTACGACTGGGACAGGGAGATCTGCACCCACTCGGAGGACTATTACCATTGGACCCAGTGGATTTTCCTCAAGCTCTACGAGCAGGGCCTGGCCTACGAATCGGACAAGCCGATCAACTGGTGCCCCAGCTGTCTGACCGGACTGGCCAACGAAGAGGTGAAGGAGGGACGCTGCGAGCGGTGCGATGCCCAGGTGGAGCAGAAGAACATCCGCCAGTGGGTTCTGAAGATTACCGAATACGCCGAGAAGCTCCTGGAGGATCTGGATACCCTGGACTGGCCCGAATCGGTGAAGTCCATGCAGCGCAACTGGATCGGCAAGTCGGTGGGCGCCGACGTGGTGTTTACCACGGAGACCGGTGACGAATTGAAGGTTTATACTACCCGTCCCGATACGCTTTTCGGTGCGACCTACATGGTTATCTCCCCGGAGCACCCCCTGGTGGATAAGCTCACTTCGGCGGAACAGAAGAAGGCCGTGGAGGATTACTGCTACCAGGCCAAGCTGAAGAGCGACCTGGAGCGGACCGATCTGGCCAAGGACAAAACCGGCGTATTCTCCGGGACCTGCGCGGTCAATCCGGTTAACGATAAGAAAATCCCCATCTGGGTGGCGGACTACGTCCTCATCTCCTACGGGACGGGGGCCATCATGGCCGTTCCCGCCCACGACACCCGGGACTGGGAGTTCGCCAAACAGTTCGAATTGCCTATCATCGAGGTCCTGAAGGGGGGCGATGTGGATAGGGAGGCCTTTACCGAGGACGGTCCCCACGTGAACTCCGGATTCCTGGACGGCCTGGGCAAGCAGGAAGGCATCGACGCCATGATCGCCTGGCTCAGCGAAAAGGGCGTGGGGGAGAAGGCGGTGAACTACAAGCTGCGGGACTGGATCTTCTCCCGCCAGCGTTACTGGGGAGAGCCCATGCCCCTGGTCCACTGCGAGAAGTGCGGGGTGGTGCCCCTTCCCGAAAGCGAGCTCCCCCTGGTTCTGCCCCCCACCACCAGTTTCGAGCCCTCCGGCACGGGGGAATCCCCCCTGGCCAAGCTCACCGACTGGCTGGAGACTACCTGTCCCTCCTGCGGGGGCCCTGCCAAAAGAGAAACGAACACCATGCCCCAGTGGGCCGGCTCCTGCTGGTACTACCTGAGGTATCTGGACGCGAAGAATCCCAGGGAGTTCGTGGGCAGGGATAAGGAAGACTACTGGATGCCCGTGGACCTGTACGTGGGAGGGGCGGAACACGCCGTTCTGCACCTGCTCTACAGCCGGTTCTGGCATAAGGTGCTCTTCGATATCGGCGCGGTGAAGGACAGGGAGCCCTTTCAGAGGCTCATCAACCAGGGGATGATCACCAGCTTCGCCTACCAGCGGGCCAACAAGTCCCTGGTGCCCACCGACGAGGTGACCGAGGTGGAGCCGGGCAAATACACCGCCAACGATACGGGGGAGCCGGTGGAGCAGGTCATCGCCAAGATGTCCAAGAGCCTCAAGAACGTGATCAATCCGGACGACATCATCCGCGACTTCGGGGCCGACTCCATGCGCCTCTACGAGATGTTCATGGGGCCCCTCCAGGTCTCCAAGCCCTGGCAGACCAACGGCCTTCTGGGGGTTAACCGCTTCCTGAACCGGGTCTGGGACGTGGCGGAACGGGAGATCTCCGACGCCGAGCCTTCCGATGAGCTCAAAAAGGTTCTCCACAAGACCATTAAGAAGGTCTCCGCCGATACGGACGCCCTGGAATTCAACACCGCCATCAGCCAGATGATGATCTTCATCAACGAGGTCTACAAGGAAGAGAAGTGCCTTCGCCGACTCTGGGAACCCTTCGTCCTGCTCATCGCCCCCTACGCGCCCCACCTGGGCGAGGAGATGTGGCGGATGCTGGGCAAGACCGAATCCCTGGCCTACGAAGCCTGGCCCGCCTGGGACGAGGCCCTGTGCGTGGACGACGAGAAGGAAGTGGTGGTGCAGATCAACGGCAAGCTCCGCTCCCGCCTCCTGGTCGCCGCGGGCACGGGCAAGGACGAGCTCCTCTCCCTGGCGATGAAGGACGAGAAGATCATACCCCAGCTGGAGGGCAAAACGATCGTAGAAGAGATCGTGGTACCGGATAAGCTGGTCAATATCGTGGTGAGATAGGCTAGATTTTTTTACCCCTGTGAGTCATAGTTACAGGGGTGGACGATTTTCTTCGCAGGAAATTACGGACAAGGCCTTGGCGGCTGATTCCCTTTGCCGTTGAAGGAGTTCTCATTATTGTCGGGTTCGCGTTCCTTAGGGGAATCCCCCCAATGGGGATTGTCACCCTTACGGTCAGCGCTCTTCTGGCATCCGTGCTTATCAACAACCGCTATACCGCCAGGGAGATTGAGGCCTACCTCAAGGAAGAGATATCCGTCAGGACAAGGGAGCTGGGGGAGAGCGAAAACCGTTACCGCACCCTTGTCAACAATATTCCCGGAGTCGCCTACCGCTGCCGTTATGATGACCATCTGACCATGCTCTTCATCAGCGATGAGATTGAAAGGCTGACCGGGTACCGGAGCAGCGATTTCATAGGTAACGAGAAAAGATCCTTCCGCTCCCTCCTTCATCCGGACAATCCCGACTCAATCGGCCAGATTATAAAGGGAGCTCTGGAGAAAAACAAACCCTTCCGGATTGAGTACCGCATCCTGGACAGTAAGGGGCAAACCCGGTGGTTTTTCGATAAGGGGACCGGTGTCAAGGATGAAGCGGGAGGCGTAGCCTATATAGACGGAGTGATTATGGATGTTACGGAAGAGAAACGTCTTCTGGAACAGTACCGTCAAGCCCAGAGGCTTGAAGCCATTGGACGTCTTGCCGGGGGAATCGCCCATGATCTAAACAATCTTCTCACGCCGGTCCTGGGATACGCGGAGCTGGCCCTCCCCCTCACAGAGGACACCGGGGAAGCCCAGGGATATGTGGGGGAAATCATTAAAGCAGCGAAAAGAGCCCGGGATCTGATCCTGCAGCTTCTTGCCTTCGCCCGGGGCCAGACGCTCCCCTTTGAAATTATTGATATCAATCTTCTTGCGAAAAACTTCAGCCCCCTGTTGCGAAAGGCAATAAGGGATGGAATCGACATAACATACAGGACGGCGCCGGACCTGCCCCCCATAAGGGGCAACCGCAGCCAGCTGGAACAGGTTATCATGAATCTGGCCATTAATGCGCAGGATGCCATGCCCGGGGGAGGGGAAATCCTCATTTCCACCGGGAGGGAGGCGAACAGGGTTGTCCTGATGGTATCCGATACGGGAAAGGGCATTGACAGTGTGACGGAAGAGCACATGTTCGAACCCTTTTTTACAACAAAGGGGACCTGCGGCACCGGTCTGGGACTGGCCATGGTATACGGCATAATGGAACAGCATGAAGGGATGATCAATGTCCGTCCCAATGGGGAGAGGGGAACTGTCTTTTGTCTGGAATTCGCCCCCGCCTGAATATCTTCCCGGGACGTGAAATCCCCTGTGCATAAGAGATGGCCTCTTGCCAAATTCCCCCCGAACCGCTGTTGCCAATAAAAAATTGCTTGAACTTTCCAAATTCCCCTATCCGGGAGATAATGGTACCTGAAGTTTGGGAGTATATATGAATTCAAGGGAGATACCCCTGTCCCTGAAGGCGGAGGTTCAGAAATTCGGCCGTTTCATGAGCGCCATGATTATGCCCAATATCGGGGCTTTCATCGCCTGGGGCCTGATTACGGCGCTCTTCGATCCCGCCGGTTGGATCCCCCGGGAAAGGCTCTCCTTCCTCATCGATCCCATGATGGACTATCTCCTCCCCCTTCTTCTGGCCTATACCGGGGGCCGTCTTGTCTGGGGCGTCCGGGGAGGCGTGGTCGGCGCGGTGGCCGCCATGGGGGTGATCGTCGGTTCGGACATCCCCATGCTCCTGGGCGCCATGATACTGGGCCCCTTCGGCGGCTGGGTCATCAAGCTGGCGGACAGACTTACCGGGGACAGGATTCCCCCCGGCTTCGAAATGCTGGTGAACAATCTCTCCGCGGGGATTCTGGGCATGGGCCTGGCCCTCACCGGATTCCTCCTGATTCAACCGGTCATCACCGCCGCCCTCATCGTGCTGCACCGGGGGGTGGCTTTCATGATCGGCGCCCGGCTTCTTCCCCTGGTCTCCCTTTTCATCGAACCGGGGAAGATTCTTTTTCTGAACAACGCCATAAACCACGGTATCCTGGGACCCCTGGGGATGCAGGAGGTTCAGCAGTCGGGGAAATCGGTCCTCTTCCTCCTGGAAACCAATCCCGGGCCGGGGCTGGGCATTCTCCTGGCATACTGGGTCTTTTCCCGGGGGACGGTCCGTGCCTCCGTTCCCGGTGCGGTGATCATCCACTTTTTCGGGGGGATACACGAGGTCTACTTCCCCTATATCCTCATGCGGCCCGTGCTGATCCTTTCTGCCATAGGGGGGGGGGCCACGGGGATCCTGACCTTTCTGATCACCGGGGCCGGGGAGAGATCCACCCCCTCCCCGGGCAGCATCGTCACCCTTATGGCGGTGGCTCCCCGGGGAGCCCATCTGGCCATCCTCATGGGGATCATCCTCTCCGCGGCGGTGTCCTTTCTCATCGCCATGCCCTTTGTGAAGAGCTTCTCCGGGGAGACGGAACGGAACGAGAGCCTGGAGGAGGCGAAAAGCACCGTCGGGGATATGAAAATTCAGAGCAAAGGACTCAGGGAGATATCCCGCATCTACTTCGCCTGCGACGCGGGCATGGGCTCCAGCGCCATGGGGGCCAGCAAACTGACGAGAATGCTCAGGGAGAAGGGGCTGGGCATCCGGGTGGCCCACTGCTCCGTGGACGATATCCCCGGGGACGCCCAGCTGATCATCACCCACCGGGATCTGATGGAAAGGGTGAGGATCTCGGGCACCCGGGCCTACCGGATAGGCGTGACAAATCTGGTGAATGCGCCGGAGTACGCCGAGGTGGTGGAGCTGGTGACGGCCAGCTACCGATAGGGAGATTCCGATGGGTTTTACCGAATATCTGATAGAAGAAAAGGCACTTGTCTGCGGCCTGGAAGCGGACAACTGGGAAGAGGCGGTCCTGAGGGGGGGAGAGATCCTCATCCGGAAGGGGCTGGCGACTCCCCGCTATCTTTCCAGCATCGTCAGCAAATGCCGGGAAAACGGTCCCTACATCGTTATCGCGCCGGGGATAGCCATGCCCCACGCCCGCCCCGGGGAGGGGGCCCTGGCCCTGGGCTACGCCCTGGTGACCCTCAGGACGCCGGTCGTCTTTAACGACCCGGACAACGATCCGATCTCCCTGCTCATCTATCTGACCGCCCCGAACATGAAAGCCCATACGGAGGAAGCGGTCCGGCAGGTGGCGGATCTGTGCGATGACGAAGGGCTCGTCGCCGCCCTTACGGACGCCCGGAGCGAAGAGGAAATGCTGAGGATACTGGAAAAGAGCCTGAAGAAGGAAAGGAGTTCCCTATGAGGAAAAATGCGAGATGCCTGACGGTCGGTCTGAATCCGGCCATTCAGAGAACCATGACATTCTCCCGTTTGGACAGGGGGGGAGCGGGACGGGGCGAAGAGCGGGACATCCGGGCGGGGGGGAAATGCCTTGACCTCTGCCGGGTCCTCGTCCGGGAAGAGATGGATACGGTCTGCCTGACCGTGGCGGGACGGGAAAACTGGGACACCTTCCGCCGTTTGAGCCTGAGGGACAACCTCCCCCTGGAGATCGTTCCCGTAAAGGGGAAGATGCCCACCTTCACCACCATGGTGGAGAGGGAGTCGGGCCGGATGACCGAGGTCCTCTCCGAATCGCCCCAGGAGATAACCCCGGAGGAGGAGTCCTATTTCATGGATGTGTTCGGGGAGATAATGATGGAGGATTTCTGCGCCATGATCATAGCGGGAGACCGGCAGCCCGGCTTCTCGGAGAGCCTCATTCCCCACATGATCCGGGCGGGCAAGGAGAAGGGCATGATAATCTTCGCCGACTGCCCCGGGGAGGATCTGAGAAGCTCCTTTATCTCCGGGGAGATCCGGCCGGATTACGTGCGCATGGGGGAAAAGGAGTTTCTGGAGACCTTCGGGGGGGAGAAGCCCCTGCGGCGGGCGGCGAAAAAGCTTTCCCAGCGCTACGGAAACTGCTTCATCATCACCGAAGAGAACGGGGGCATCCTCATCGCCGACCGGGGCCGCATCCTCACCCTGGCCGACGGGAAGAGCGGGGAGATCCGCCCCTTCGGCTGGAACGACACCCTACTGGCCGGGCTGGCCCAGGGCATTCTTGAAGGGAAAGCCCTGAGGGAGGCGATTAAGCAGGGATTCGACCTTATCGCCCGCTACGGCCAGATCGTCCGGTCCGCCTGATCCGCGGGGATGATTCGGGAGGAGATAACCGTCACAAATCCCTCCGGCCTCCATACGAGGCCGGCCCGGATCCTGGCGGAGGCGGCGAAAAGGTATGAAAGTTCCGTCATAATTGCCTATAATGGGAGAGAGGGGGATGCGAAAAGTCTCTTGAAGCTGATGAAACTGGGAATCGGACCGGGAAGAACCATATCCCTCTGCTGCGAAGGGCAGGATGAGAAGGAGGCCGTTTCGGCCCTGAAAGAACTGATTCTGCGCCTGGAGGAGTGACATGAAGGACAGACAGAAGAGAATGGTCCGCCTCCTCCTGAGCCAGAAGGAGCTCTTTCACCTGGAAGACCTGGCCCGGACCTTTTCCGTGGGAAAGCGGACCGTGTCCCGGGATCTGGACAGCATCGACCAGTGGCTTCTCTCCCGGGGGGCGGGGCTGGACCGCAAGCCCGGTCAGGGGATACGCATAGAGACGGGAGGGGTACCCGCCGAGGAACTGCTGGAAGCTCTGAACGAGCCGGAAAGCTACATAGAATCCCCGGACCCTCAGATCCGCAAGCAGCTGATCCTCCTTTACCTTCTCTACCACAACCGGGAAATCAAGATATCCGAAATGGCCGCCGCCTTTCTCATAAGCGACACATCGGTCTGGAACGATCTGAATCTGATAGAACGGGAGATGACCCGCCCCACCCTTCGCCTCATCCGCCATAAGGGGGTGGGCATACAGCTCAGCGGGGAGGAGTCCCGGATACGGCTGGAATTCCTGAAGAACCTGACCGAACTGATCTCATCCAAAACGGTCATTCCCTACCTTTACTCCCTCAAGACGGACAGCGTGAACTCCCTGGAGATGAACCGCCTTCTTTTCATCCTGGGCAAACTGGATTTCCCCGGGAACCGGAACAGGGTGCTCGGGGCCCTCGCCGGTACGGAAGACGAACTGGGCTATCAGTTCACCATGTCCGGGGAGGCCATACTCTACTTCTACCTGCAGCTGAGCCTTCACAGGCTTAACGGGAAGAGCCCCATCGGAGAGACCTATCCCTGCGGGGAGGAGTTCCTCCGTCTGGCCGCAGGGCTCCTGGAAAAGGCGACGGGGAAGACCTCGGAGCTCCTTCCCGACGGGGAGATCACCTTCCTGGGACTGCTCATGGGCGTCATGGAGCGGGGGACTCCACCCGAAATAGGGCCCCACCCCCGGGCGGTGTCAAAGGACAGCTCCCTCCAGGGCTTCACCGAGGAGCTGATAGACAGTTTCGGCAAACTGGATAACCGGATGTACTACCTGGACGAACAGGTGGAGGCGGTCCTCTATCTGACCGTGACCTCCCTGGTCACCCGGCTGCAATACGGCATTCCCCTCTGGCACGGGGAGTGGGGTTCCACCTCCGATGAGAACGAGGCCCTCCAGGGCAAAAGGAACGAACTGGCCCGGCTTCTGAAAACCCGTTTATCCATAACCGCCGGTCCGGAGGAGCTGGACTACCTGATTCTCTATTTCCAGTCCCTCTTCTTCCGGGACAGGGAGATACGGGAGCAGAAAATCCGCTGCCTCGTCTGCTGCTTCGAAGGCATCGGCCTGGCATCCTATCTGCAGGCGGTGCTCCAGAAGGAGATAAGCCTCCTTGATATCGTGGAATCCACGGCGGTGTTCAAAATCCGCCAGGACTATCTGGACGCCAAGAACATCGAGCTGGTCCTCTCCACCTTCCCCCTCTCCGGTCTCTCCACGCCGGTCATCGTTCTCACCCTGCCCCTGGACCGGGGGCTCCTCGTCCGGCAGATCACCCGTACCATAGAGGGGATGGGTGAGCCGGATGGGATGGGAACGGCTCCGGCGGATGAGAGGAAGGCCAGCCTCTCCTTTGAGCATATCATGACGTTCCTGGGAGATTTTTCCCTGATCACCCTCTCCCCTTCCGAAAATATCGGAGAGATCATCGCCGCCCTGAGCCGCCGGCTGGGTCCGGACCGGAGGGGGGCGAAACGGCTGGAGCGGGACTTCCACGACCGGGAGAAACGGGGGGCCCTGTTCTTTGAGGAATACGGGGTCCGGGTGCTCCACTGTAAGTCCCGGGCGGTGGACAAACCCCAGGCGGGGATCATAGTATTTCCCGACGGCGCCCACCGGCGCATACTCTACCTCATCGCCCCCGATCCCTGTCCCGAGGGTTACCGGAGAATCCTTTCCACGGTGACCCTCTCCTTCATGGAGGACCGCCCCTTCCGGGAGGCCATGACCGAGGGGAATCTGAACGGGATGCGCCGGGCCCTGATGAATGTGTACAAAGATTTAATATGAAATAGGAGTTTACACCATGGTTATCAGTCTCGGAGAGGCGCTGATAGATTTTATCAGCCAGAGGGATATGGAATTCAAGGGATTCCCCGGAGGATCCCCCTACAATACGTCGGTCGCCCTGGGGCGGCTGGGCGTCCCCGTCCAGTTTCTGGGTCGGGTCAGCCGGGATATGTTCGGACAGCAGCTTGCCGAATATCTGACGGAAAACGGGGTGGGGACCGATATCACCCTCCGCTCCGACGATCCCTCCACCCTCTCCTTCGTGAACAAGCAGTCGGACGGACAGGCCCGGTACGCCTTCTTTTCCACGGGGTCCTCGGACAAGACCTGGCCCTGGGAGGAGATGGAAAGGGCGATCCTCCCCGGTGACGCCCGGATCATCCACTTCGGTTCCATCTCCCTCTCCCAGGAGCCCTGCGGCGCTACCCTGGAACGGTTTCTGAAGGAACGGTGCGGCGGCCTCCTCCTCTCCTGCGATCCCAACATCCGCCCCTCCCTCGTGCCGGACAGGGCCCGCTACATGGAAAGGTTCCACAGCCTCTGCGCCCTGAGCACCCTGGTAAAGCTGAGCGATGAGGACCTGGAGTGGCTCTACCCGGATACGCCCCGGGATGAAGCACTGCGAGGCCTGCTGGAGAGGGGCGTCTCCCTCATCGCCCTGACCGAAGGCAAAAAGGGCGCCCGGATCGTCACAAAAAGCCACACCGTCGCCACCCCCCTCTACGATCTGCCCGTGGCGGACACCATCGGAGCGGGGGACACCTTCCACGGGGCCCTTCTGGCCTACTTCCATAACCGGGGCTGGTTCACAAGGGAGACCATAGAAAACCTGACCGCCGATCAGCTCAGGGAACTGGGAGAGTACGCCAACAAAGCCGCCGGCATCAACTGCAGCCGCTCCGGAGCCAATCCCCCCACGGCAAGGGAGATGGAAAAAAACTGGCTCACCTGAACGCACCGAACAGGCAATGTCGCGCCCCGTCGCGACGAGCCGAACCACAGCGAGCCCGGTCGTACCGTAACCAAAGGGTCCTCATGAGATATTTCTCACCCGCAGGGCGCCGGCGGAGAAGCGGAGGAAGGAGACAAAGCCCCTCAGGGCTTTACTCCTTCTGGAGAGCATCCGCCGCCGTGAGGAACCTTTGGCGGTAGGAACGGGGCGAGTAGGACGTATACTGCTTGAACACACGGGAAAAATGGAACTCCGAATAGAAATTCAGCTTCTCCGCTATGGCCGCGCTGGTCAGGTTCGTGCTGGACAGGAGGGAGGAGGCCGCCTCCACCCTCAGGCGGGTGAAATACTTCATGGGGGTCATCTTCATCTTCTCCTTGAAGAGGCGGATGAAGTAGCTTTCCGAAAGGTTGAGCCGCCGGGAGAGGGCCCCCAGGTCCAGATCGGTGAAGACGCTCTCCTGCATGATCTTCAGGGCCCGTTCTATATGGCGGTTCCGCTCGTCCCCGTAGTGGAAATCCCCCTGGGAGGAGTTGAGCAGGTAGAGGAAGGAGATGAACTGGTGCATGGCCGACTTATGGCGCCAGAAATCGGGGGAGAGGGCCTTCTCCCGCACCTCCTCGAAGAAGAAACGGAAATTGGAGCCGATGGACCGGTGCTTGGTGCGGCGCAGGGACTCCATGAGGGAGCAGACCTCCCGGTCGTTCAGATCGATCTCGAAGAGGATGGCGTAGTATGACAGGGGGGTCTCCATGTCGCTCACCCGTATCTGGTGGGACTCCCCCGGGGGGGAGATGAAGAGGGAGCCGGGCAGGATGTGATAGGTCTCGCCGGAGAAGAAATTCCCCTCCCCCTGGATGAAGTAGTGCAGTTCGTACTCCCTGGGGTTGTGACTGTGGTAGCGGCCGTGCCACCGCTTCTCGTCCTCCTCGTGCATATGATAGACAAACACCACGTCCCTGAAATCGATAAGCGCCATGGGAATATCATACATCCCCCGGGAGCCCATGTCAATTTTATATAAGTATTATTGATTATATCCATTCATTTCTGCCCCGACTGGGCTTAAATTGGTATCACCATAGGAGGTCACCAATGAGAACCGTCATGGGAATAGACAACGGCACCCAGAGTACCAAGGTTGTCATCTATGATTACGAGAATAAAAAAATCGTGGCCGTGGGTCAGAGTTCCCACGATCTGATAAGCGAGTCCGACGGAACCCGTGAGCAAAAGGCGGAGTGGTGGATCGCCGCCCTGAAGGACTGCATGGCCCAGCTTCCCGCGGAGGCGAAGAAAACTGTCGAAGCGATCGGCGTCTCCGGCCAGCAGCACGGCTTCGTCCCCATGGACAGGGAGGGGAACGTCATCTACAGCGTCAAGCTCTGGTGCGACACCTCGTCGGCCTACGAGTGCTCCTGCCTGACCACGGCCTACGGCGGGGAGGAAAAGCTCCTGGAGGGTCCGGGCAACCTGATCCCCCCGGGATACACCATCTCCAAGATCCTCTGGCTTAAAAACCATGAGCCGGAGCTATATAAAAAACTGGCCCACATCCTGCTGCCCCACGACTACCTGAACTGGTGGCTCACCGGGGAGTACACCATGGAGTACGGGGACGCCTCCGGAACGGGTCTTCTGAATATTACGAAGAGGGAGTGGGACAAGTCGATTATCAAGGTCCTCGATCCGGAGAGGGATCTGAGCCCCTGCCTCCCCGGCCTGATCGAAGCGGACAGGCCCTGCGGCATCCTGCAGGCGGACCGGGCCGCGGAAATCGGCCTCCCCGCGGGAATTCCCGTCTCCTCCGGAGGCGGGGACAACATGATGGGCGCCATCGGCACGGGAGCGGTGGAAGAGGGCATCATCACCGCGAGCCTGGGAACCTCGGGGACCCTGTACGGTTACTCGGACACCCCGGTCATCGATCCCCAGGGACGGCTGGCCTCGTTCTGTTCCTCCACCGGGGGCTGGCTGCCCCTCCTGTGCACCATGAACTGCACCGTTTCCACCGAACTGACCCGGGACTTTCTGGAGCAGTCGGTCCGGGAGCTGGAGGACAAGGCCCAGGAGGCCCCCGCCGGTTCGGAGGGGGTGGTCACCCTGCCCTTCTACAACGGAGAGCGGGTCCCCAACTTCCCCCACGGCAAGGGGTGCATCATGGGCCTGAACAACCTGAACTACACCCAGGCGAACATCTGCCGCTCCTCCATGGAGGCGTCCATCTTCGGCCTGCTCACGGGGCTGGAGAGTTTTAGGGAGCTGGGATTCAATCCCCGGGAGATCCGCCTGATCGGGGGGGGAGCGAACAGCCCCTTCTGGAGCCAGATGACCGCGGACATTCTGGAATGCACCGTGCGCATCCCCACGGGGAAGGAAGCCGCCGCCCTGGGAGCGGCCCTCCAGGCTCTGTGGATGATGAAGAGCGCCCGGGACGAAAAGGCGACCATCGCCTCCCTGGCGGCGGAGCATATCACCCTGGACGAGAAACGGGTTTACGAACCCAATCCCCGGACGGTGCCCGCATACCGGGCTACCTACAAAGTCTATCAATCCTATGTGAAGGCCCTTTCCGGGCTCTTCAGCTAAAAACGGAGGTACAATATGGGTTATTTTAAGGGAAACCGGGAATATTTCCCCGGAATCGGCAAAATCGGATACGAAGGACCGGGCAGCGACAATCCCCTGGCCTTTAAATTTTACGATGAGAAGAAGGTCATCGGCGGCAAGTCCATGAAGGACCACATGCGTTTCGCCATCGCCTACTGGCACTCCTTCTGCGCGGGCAACGCGGATCCCTTCGGATCGGCCACCCGCAGCATGCCCTGGGACGAGAAGAGCGATCCCATGGAAGCGGCCAAGGACAAGGTTGACGCGGCCTTCGAGTTCGTCACCAAGATCGGCGCCCCCTACTACTGTTTCCACGACCGGGACATCGCTCCGGAAGGGGCTACGGTGGCCGAGTCGGAGAAGAACCTGGTCAAGATTACCGATCTGGCCAAGGAACGGCAGGACGCCACCGGGGTGAAGCTGCTCTGGGCCACGGCCAACGCCTTCTCCCATCCCCGCTACATGAACGGCGCGGCGACCAACCCGGACTTCAACGTGGTGGCCAATGTGGGAGCCCAGGTGAAAGCGGCCCTTGAGGCCACGGTGAAGCTGGGCGGAGAGAATTACGTATTCTGGGGCGGCCGGGAAGGCTACATGAGCCTCTGGAATACGGAGATGGGACGGGAGCTGGAACACATGGGCATGTTCCTCACCATGGCCCGGGACTACGGACGGAAGATCGGCTTCAAGGGCCCCTTCCTCATCGAGCCCAAGCCCATGGAACCCTCCAAGCATCAGTACGATTTCGACTCCGCCACGGTTGTCGGTTTCCTGAGAAAGTTCGGCCTGGAGAAGGATTTCAAGCTGAATATCGAAGCCAACCACGCCACCCTGGCGCAGCACACCTTCGCCCACGAGCTGGAAGTGGCCCGGGCGGAGGGCATGTTCGGCAGCGTGGACGCCAACCGGGGCGACTACCAGAACGGCTGGGACACGGACCAGTTCCCCTTTGACGTCTACGACACCACCGAGGCGATGATGTCCATCCTCAGGTCCGGCGGATTCGTGACTGGCGGTCTGAACTTCGACGCCAAGATCAGAAGAAACTCCACGGATATGGAAGATCTCTTCATCGCCCACATCGGCGGTATGGACGCCTTCGCCCTGGGTCTGGAGAAGGCCTGGGCCATCCTGAACAACTCCCCCATTCCGGGAATGGTGAAGGAACGGTACAGCTCCTTTGACAGCGGCAGGGGCAAGGATTTCGAAGCGGGCAAACTGACCCTGGATCAGCTGGCTTCCGAAGCGGCCTACGACAAGGTCAAGGCGGCAAGCGGCAAGCAGGAAGCGATCGAGAACATTATCAACAGGGTGATGTTCAGCTAAGCGTCCTGTTCCACGGCCCGGAGTAAGGGTTCGTCCCCATTCCGGGCCTGTTTCTTTTCACTTATGTCGATGTGGAGCCCCACGAACCACTCGGCCCCTCCCAGCTTATTCTGCTGGATCACCTTTCCCAGCAACAGGCACCACCGGTAGTTCCCCCCGTACATGCGCAGGCGGTATTCCTTGCGGAAATTTCCGATTTTTCCGGTCAGGGCTCCCTTTAGCAGGGCTTCGATATCCTTCACGTCCCCCGGGTGGACCAGTTCCAGCCAGCGGCGCCGGGTGAAGACATGGGTGTCCTTGCGGAAGTTGATCATATCGGCGAAATTATCATTCAAAAACCAGGTGTTGTGGAGAATATCCCACTCGATCAGTCCCAGCTGGGCTCCCTGCACTGTCAGTTCCAGACGGCTCTGCACGCCCTGGAGGGCTTCCCGGAACCGTTTCTCGTTCTCGTAGGCCCGGTTGATTCTCAGGGTGATGATGTAGGCCTGCACGAATATGAATCCCAGCATGCCCTTGTCCATCTGGTAGTTGATCCGGGCGGGGAGCAGGTCCCGGTCTATGAACATGTCGAAGACGGCGGTACCCACCAGGAGCAGGACGCCCACGGCCATGGGAACCGCCTCCTCCTCTCTCCTGATGACCGCCAGGAAGATGGTGAAAAGCCCGTTCGCGATGGCCAGGAGGAAGAAGGGATAGAAGGCGGTGAACAGGATGCCGGAAACCATCTTGGGGGGAACCAGAAAGGAGAGGAGAGAGAAGAGCACCGAACCGGCCTGGACGACCCGCACCAGGGTTCTGCTCCCGATTTTGGGGTAAAGATGGTACAGATAGGTGACGAAAAAACCGGCGATGGGATAGATGCCCAGCCGCTGCAGCCTGTCGTAGGAGATCATATTCAGATTGGGAAAAACGTCGAAGACGAGACGGGTGCCCACCACGAAGTACCGGTAGGTTATGGTCAGGATAAGAAAGGCGAAGAACAGGATGTAGGTGCGGTTCGCCTTGGATATGGCCATAATGAAGTGATAAATGGTCATGGAGAAGAGAATTCCCAGAATCAGGCAGTCGGAGAAGAGCGTCCAGTAGAAATCGCTGTCGATACCGGCGGGTGTCCCGATTTTGAATTTTTTGACCCCGTTACGGTGGTAGTAGGGATTGGAGACGTGAAAGACGACGTCCAGGGTATCGCTGGTATCGGTATAGACCACCTTGTCCATACGGTTGATGTAGAGCTGGCGCCGGCCCGCCTCCAGGGAGGGATTCCCCGATTCGCTCACCAGCTTTCCGTTGATGTACATGCGGTAGGAGCACCAGACCGAACTGAAGGAGAAGGAGATCCGGTCCACCAGGGGATCCTTCTCCAGAATGAAACGGAGGGACGCGTCCCCCTGCTCGGGATACAGGCCGCCCCAGTCCTCGGAAAATTCGGTGAATTCCGTCATGGGGGGAGGCTCCTGGGGATCGATGAACTGGCCCCAGTAGAACCCCGCTTCCCCGGTCAGGTTGAGGTAGGAGAACTCTCCCAATGTCTCCCCGGAAAGGGAGAATCGCCCCCTCTGCAGCTCACCGTAGCCTGGAGACTTCCCTCCCCCCGCACAGGAGAGTGACAGCAGAGAGAGAAACAGGAGCAGCAGGGTGGGGATTTTTCTCATAATAACCCATTATAGCGCAGGTTCAGCTCCCTGAACATCAATAAAAAAATCATTTTTTCGGGATGGTGAGGGCGAAGAGACTGTTGCAGACAGCCATGACCGCCGCCATGATGAAGAGAAGCTCAATGCCCAGAGTCTCCCATATGGCCCCGCCGGCCAGGGCGATGATAACGCTGATAAGGTGGTTTATGGAGATGCCCGTGGAAATGGTGGAGGTCATCTCCTCCCTGTCCGGGCTGATACGGCTGACGTAGACGCTGGTGGCCATGGAGGCATTGGAAATCATGGAATCCAGTATGAAAGCTCCGCAAACGACGAAAAAGGCGGTCTCCCCGGAGAAAAGGCGGTGGGCGAATCCGTAGATAAGGCAGACAAAGAAAAGGAAAACCGTATCCAGAACCATGACGGTCTTGTATCCGACCCGGTCGATGATCTTGCCCACCACGGGTGTGAAGAAGATATTGATGACCGAACATACGCCGAGAATCGAGGCGATAAGCTCCGTGGAAGCGCCGTAATGGAGGATCAGCACATAGGGGGCGAATGTCAGGAAGACCTGCTTTCTCCCCCCGTAGAAGACCTGGAGGAAGTAGTATTTGCCGTATTTCCTGCTGAAGAACATCCTCTGCCTCTTAACATGCCCGGTCTGGTCGGTCAGTTTGAGGGAAAGAAGGAAAGCGGCCGCGATAACCAGGGCCAGAAGGATCAGAACGATGCGGAAAGCCTTCAGATCCCCCTCTCCCCGGCTGAAGGCCAGAAAGATCAGGGGCACCAGGAAAAAACCGGCCACCTGTCCGATACTGCCCAGGCTGTTGACCATACCCAGGGACGAGCCCTCCTTCCCCTGTTCCGCCCCATGGACCGCATAGGACTGGCGGACGGGCATGATGATATGTTCCCCCGCGCTCCAAAGCGTAAGGAAAAGGACAAAGACCAGGCGGTTCGTACCCGCCGTCATAAGCCCCGCGATGCCCACCAGAGCGATCAGGAGGGCGTACTTGAGAATCCGGTTCTCCGGGGTACGGTAGAAAAGGGCCAGGATCAATAATAAGAGCAGCCCGGGCAGTTCCCTGAAAAATTCGACCACCCCCCGGATAAAGGGTTCAATATGGAGGATTTCCGCCAGGTAATTATCCTGAATTCCCCTCAAAAGCCCCGAGGCCGCCCCGAAGAGCAGCATGGCCGCGAGAAAGTAACCGTAATTCCCCACCCTACCCAGATCGCGCAGTTTGTTCATATTCCTATTCCTCAATGATGGAAAAGCCGCACCCCGGTGCAGGCCATGACCATGCGATACTCGTCGCAGGCTTCTATGACCCCTTCGTCGCGCAGGGAGCCCCCGGGCTGGACGATGTACTCCACCCCGCTCTTCGCCGCCCGGTCGATGTTGTCCCGGAAGGGAAAGAAGGCGTCCGACCCCAGGGAGACCCCCCGGTTGGAGGCGATCCATTCGGCCTTCTCCTCCCGGGTCAGGACTTCCGGCTCCCTGTCAAAGGCCTCCCGCCAGAATTTCCTCTCCACCGGGGTAATGTCGTCACGCAGGTAGAGATCGATGGCGTTGTCCTTCTCCGGCCGGCTCAGGCCCTTGCGAAAGGGAAGGTCCAGGGCTTTGGGATGCTGCCTCAGGTACCAGATGTCCGCCTTGTCCCCGGCCAGGCGGGTGCAGT
>QKAI01000088.1 GCA_003246505.1 Spirochaetaceae bacterium
ACAGCGTGGGACATCCGAATTACAAACGGTCCAATGTGGAAAAATATAATATAGACAGGGTCCTGGTAGGACCCAACAACCGTTCCCTTATCATCATCATCGCAAAATTCTACGATAACGGAAATATCCGGTATATGGTTGAAACGGTAAAACTAAAGTAGTAGAATCCGCCTATGGTAAATATCCGCCTCTTTCTGTTTTTTTTTAAAAAGGAAAACATTTTCAAGATACTCCTCTTCCTTACATTGGCATCGCTGCTTTTTCTGGGAGACATCGTCCTTCTCGTTTTCCTTATGAGGTTGATCGGAACCTACCTGGCCTTTTCCCTTTTCTTCCTCTTCACGGCCCTGGGGCAGATAGGGCTATTCCGCACCTTTTCCGTTCTCCTGGATTCCCTCTCCCTGACGAAAAGCGAGGGGGGAGACTGCCGGAATCATTACCTGGCCTATGCCGGAACTGTTCCCTCCCTTGTCTATATGGTCTATCCGGGCATCCTCAGCACCCTGGTGGGGTTTCTGCTGCTGCTGGCCCCTATAAGAAAGGTTCTCGGCCGCCTTATTTCTGATAAGCTGGAGATCGACTGGGACGAGATCAACGAGTATCTCTTCCTGCTCCTGTAGCGCCGCCATGGAGCGAGTTTTCTATCTGGGTGATCCGGACCGATTCCTTTCCGATTCTCTGGACAGAAAGGACAGGGTCTCCCTTATATCCTCCTTTACCCCGGACATGTTCCTGAGAAAGAGAAAACAGCACCCCTTTGATTATCTGATTCTTGACGGCAGAGCCGGTGCGGAAATTCTGGCAAAATGGCTGAGCCAGCTGGAATGCTGTCGCTCTCTGCCGCCCCTGATACTGGCTGTGGACAGGAAGACCCCGCTCCCCGATGAATGGGAGAATCACTTCCTGCTGACGGGAGTCTACGACGGGGCTCCCCTGCTGGCTGAACTCTTTGCGGGCTGCCGGAGGATTCTCTCCCGGGTGAGGGATTCGGACAATAAAGAACCCTCGCCCTCCCCGTCCCGGCTGGGAATCCTGGGCGATTCTCCCTCCATAAGGGAGCTGAGGGAAAATATCGGTAAATTTGCCCGGCACCGGGACTATTCCGTCCTCATTATGGGGGAAAGCGGAACGGGGAAGGGACTGGTCGCCCGGGCTCTCCATCACCTGGGACATGGCGAGGACGCTCCCTTTGTGACCTATCAGTCCACAATCCCGGGCAACTCCTTCATGGCCGCCGATCTTTTCGGCGTCAGGAAAGGCGCCTACACCGGGTCGGAGAACAGGCCGGGCCTGCTGGCAAAGGCGGCGGGGGGCGTTTTCTTTCTTGATGAGGTGGGAACCCTGTCCCAGGAGAACCAGGTGTCCCTTCTGGGCGTTCTGGACGGGGGGAAATACCGCCCCATGGGTGCCGTGGCCGAAGAGACCTCCCGGTTCCGGTTCCTCTCGGCTACCAACGAGGATCTGCCCCGGGCCGTGGAGGAAGGGCTTTTTCGCAGGGATCTCTATCATAGGATCAATACGCTTATAATCCGGATTTCCCCCCTTAGGGAGAGGAAGGAGGATATTCCCTTGCTCGTTGATCATTTTCTTGCTGAGGAGAGGGCGGGGAAGGGGTATACCCCGACGGCCCTTATGAAACTGGCGAAACATGAATGGCCCGGTAATGTCAGGGAGCTGAGGAATGTGGTTCGCCGGTCCCTCGTGGAGTGCGGAAAAGGGGAGCAGATAGAAGCAAGACATGTAATTATGGACTGAATGGGAAATAATTCATTGAATCGGGGAAAAAACCCCAAAAAAACAAAAAAAAGAGAGAACTGTTTGACAAAAGGAAGGGCAGTTTATAAAATGACAAGAGAGACACTCTATTTAAGGTTGTTATATGACAAACAATAATGAAATCATTCCCGGTTTTGATATCGAAAAAGACGACAGCTTAAAAATAAGACTTCAGAAGATAGACAGCGTTAAGGGATGTCTTGTTCTTTATCTGTCCGGTTATATTGATACCTATAATTCCAATCTTTTTCAAAAGCGTGTAAATAAGGCCATTGAAACGGGGTTCACAAAACTGATCTTTAATTGCGGCAATCTTAACTATGTCTCCAGTACGGGTATAGGATCGTTCACCCATTTCCTAAAAGCTGTAAAACCGAAGGGGGGCGATCTGGTCCTCCTGGAGATACAGCCCAAGGTTTACGAAGTATTCCAGCTGCTGGGTTTCTCCCAGTTTTTCAATATCAAGGATAACCTTGACGAGGCGGTCGGTTTTTTCTCCAGCGATGGGGGCGGCCGATCGGAGTCGGTTTTCCCCAAGATTTTCCGGTGCCCCATCTGTTCCAAAAAGCTGAAGGCCACCAAGGCGGGACGATTCCGATGCAGCGAGTGTAAAACGATACTGGCCATCGATAATTCCGGCCAGGTTTATCTTGGCTGAAGCAAGACCGGGTTCATGGGAGCCCGGTTTTTTTATTGAATTTGTCCGTGATGACGGGGCCGCGGGAATCAAACTGCGGGAAGCGGACCTACCCCGCCGGTATGCCCTGCGATACGAGAGAATCCCCCATCCTGAAAGGTTTCCCTCTCTCATGATACTTCCCTGGGACCTGGTATCACGGCTTCCCCGGGGGAACAGAATTCCCCTTATCTGCTATGGAGAGAGTCCCCCCTTGGGAGAAACCTCCTGCCTGGGCCTGTGGGAAGCGCCCTATGGGGGGGAGGCCCTGACCGAATTAGTGAATGAGATTCTGGGGAGACGTGACTTTCCCCTTCCCGGGGGATATTTGCGTCTTGAGGGGGATTCTCTGGTCGGAAGAGAGACGTCCCTTTCCCTGACCCCGGGGGAAAGCCGTCTGATCAGGGCTTTTCTTTCCGGTTATGATGGGTTTAGAACCTATCGGGAAATTGAAATCCTGACGGAAAGAAAAGCGGTAAAATCTCTTATCTCACGACTGAGGCAAAAGATAACCCCCTTTGTGGCCGCCAATGGGCCGGTCAGGCTTGATTTTACCGGAATAAAGGGGCGTGGATACTATTTGGGGATAACTGTGGAAAACTTGTGGAAAACTCTCTAAATGATGTGAAGTGGAGTAATAGGATAACTATTCCCTAACATAAAAAAAATTGAATACTATTATTCATTCTTACAACTATCCAGTTAAATCGTTTCTTTACAAGTAAATAATTATTATTATCAATTATTTTTCATAGAAACTGTTAACTAATCCCTGACCGTTGAAGATAGGGATTAGTTGTGGATAATTTCTGGATAACTGTGGATAACTCTCTGAATAACTCTCAAAGTTCTTATTAAATAAGAGTTTAGAACGTTCTTACAATCTCGTAATATCTGCGCCTAAATCGAGCAGTCTGCGGGAGAGGTTTTCATAGCCCCTCTCTATCTGATAAACATTGTTGATGACGCTCATCCCTTCGGCGCAGAGAGCGGCGATAACCATCGCCATTCCCGCTCTCACATCGGGGGAAACCAGATTGTCCCCCTTGAGACGTGACGGACCGGATACGACGGCCCGGTGGGGGTCACAGAGTATGATGCCCGCTCCCATCCCTATGAGTTTGTCCACAAAAAACATGCGGGATTCGAACATTTTCTCATGGATCAGCACGGTTCCCCTCACCTGGGTGGCGACCACGGTCATGATGCTGGTGAGATCCGCCGGGAATCCGGGCCAGGGCGCGTCGTCTATAGTGGGAATCATGCCCCCCATGTCGGGTATGACTTCCATCTTCTGCCCGGGGGGGACATGGACGGTGGACCCGTCGTCCTCCCAGCGGATTCCCAGCTTGGCAAAGGCTAGCCGGCACATTCTCAGATGCTGCGGGTCGGCATGGCGGATCTCCAGTTCACCCCCCGTGGCCGCGGTGAGACCGATGAAGGAACCCACTTCCATGAAATCCGCACCGATGGTGAATTCCGCACCGGAAAGCTTCTTCTTCCCCTTGATATAAAGTATGTTCGATCCAATTCCGGTAATCTCCGAACCCATGGCATTGAGCAGGTGGCAGAGATCCTGGACATGGGGCTCGCTGGCCGCATTGCGCAGCACCGTCTCCCCCTCCGCGAGTACCGCCGCCATGAGGGCGTTCTCCGTGGCGGTTACCGAAGCCTCGTCCAGGAAGATGTCCTCTCCCTTGAGGCTGTCCGCCTTGATGTGGAAAACCCCGTTTGTCTCCACCCTGCCGCCCAGAGCACTCAGGGCCAGAAAATGGGTATCCAGCCGCCTCCTTCCGATGACGTCGCCCCCCGGGGGGGGAAGGATGACCTCTCGCAGCCTCCCCAGGAGGGGTCCGGCGAAAAGAATGGAAGCTCTGACCTTGGAGGAGTCCTCCCGGGAAATCTCACAGGTTTTTATATCAAGGGTCGTCATCCTGTAGGAGTTATTGCCTATTCTCTCCACCCGGCTTCCCAGGTGTGACAGAATGTCCAGCATGACCTGAACATCCTCTATGTCGGGGAGGTTATGGAGAATGACCGGCTCATCGGTCAGCAGGGTCGCAGCGATACAGGGAAGGGCGGCGTTTTTATTGCCGCTGGCGGTGATGATGCCCCTTATGGGACGGCCGCCGACGATTTCATAACAATTGGAACAGCTCATGGGTTTAATCTACCTTCCAACTGTTTCCATGTCAATGATATAAGTGTGGCTCTTTTATGGATAAACGCGTCCCCCCGAAAGAGGGGGATTCTCTTGTATAAAAATACGGAGTTGTGTAATATTTATCCAGCAATCTCCCGGAAAGGCGGGAGTAAGAAAGGGGTATCATGAAGGTTATAAAATTCGGCGGCGGTTCCGTTGCGGACAGCAAGAAGATCAGAGCGGTAGTCGATATCATCGTGAATTCGGAGGAGAATAAATTCGTCGTTCTCTCCGCCATGAAGGGAATCACCAATACGCTTATCGCTTCAGCCCGGGCGGCTGAAGGGGGCGACAAGAGCTATAAAGAGCTTTATACAGAGGTAGAGAGCCGAACTTACGCCGCTCTGGAGGAGCTGGTCACCTCCGAACCCCTCCGTACCCGGACAAGGGAGACCATCGCCGCCATGCTGGAGGAGTACCATGACATCCTCCACG
>QKAI01000413.1 GCA_003246505.1 Spirochaetaceae bacterium
CCCTCTCTTCCCCCAGGAGGGCGGCGATTTCCCGCTCCATCCCTTGTTTCATCTCCCCGGTCAGCAGGCAGAACCGGTTCCCCCTTTCCGTCAGGGACATGTACTTCTCCCGCCGGTTGTCCCCGCGGCGGGAAAAAAGGAGATAGCCCCTCTCCTCCAGGTTTACCGCGCATTTCTGCATGGCCTGCCGGGAGATGTTCAGAAGGCGGGAGGCCTCCGAAATGGACAGGGGCCCCTGTCCTATCCGGGCCAGAAGATGGGTCTCCGTATGGGACATTCCGTCATCCCCGAACTTTCCCCATCTCTCTTCGGCCTTCCGGCGCAGATTCATATGGGCATCGCTTATCAGGTCTATAAGGTTTTGCATTCCCCGGTCCTTCCCGGAATCAGCTGAGAGTCTCCTCCGGATCTTTTCTGACATCTATAGCAAAAATCCGGGAAAAAAGAAACCGGACAAGATTTCCGACGATGAGAAGATTCAGGGGGAGGGCCATTATTAAATTCCGAAGGAAGATCTTCGGATAGAAGGCCAGACTGCCCGGATTGAGCCCGGCGACCTGGACGCTGCCGAAGAGGGACATGAAGGTCACCATCCCCAGCACCATGGAGCAGGAGATGGTGAGTATCATGATGATCGGGGGGACCCCCTCCTTAGCCCCGTGGATTCTATGTGCCAGCTTCTTCGCCAGGGGGCCGACTACCACGATATCCAGAAAGAGGGCTATGGCAAACCCGAGCCAGAAATCCCGGAGGAGATGGAGAAGGAAATCCTCCCCCCATCCGCCTCTGGCCAGATACATATTGTAAACAGTCATGCCCAGAACCATGAAAAAGCACATCATCGTCGTAAATACGGTTTTTTGAAATTTCGTTACACCCATCGAATAGAATCCTTTACATTTAAAGCTGCCCGTACTATAGAATCAATTTCCATGATTGTCAACAAAGTTGACAAAATAAGCGGTGTCCCGTTCAAAGGGGGTTAGGGGAGATCCTTCAACCCGGTGATTATCCTCATGCCCCGGGCGGCGGCCTCTTCGGCCAGCAGCCTGTTCATGGCGTTGACTTCGCCGTAGCCCTGGAGGCAGTTGATGAGGGTGGAGCAGGAGCTGAGCCGGAGAAGGGCCCTTTCCAGGGTCTCTTCCCGGATGGGGGAGAACCCCCTTTCCCCTATGACTTCGCCGGCCAGTTCCATGGCCAGGTGGTAGTCAATATCGTTTTCATGGAGAATCCCCGCCACAAAGGGCCGTCCCCTTTTTTGCAGTCCCCGGAAAACTTCGATGCCCGTCCCGCCCCCGGCTATGACGAATATCTCCGGCACCCCCCGGGGTTTCCCCATCTCCACGCTGCCGAAGAGGGGGTTGTAGCTCCCCTCGGTCATGCCGTACAGGGAGCGGATCAGGTCTTTGCGGAAAATTTCCTCCGGCGGTCCGTAATGGGCGATCCTTTCCCCTTTCACGCACAGGACCATGTCGGAGATCTTCTGGGCCAGATCCAGCTCGTGCATGGACATGATGATCCCGATGTTGCGGGTCCTGGCCATGTTCCGCAGTATGTCCAGTAGTTCCAGCTGATAACGGATGTCCAGAAAGGATGTCGGCTCGTCGAGCAGGATGATCTCCGGCTCCTGGCAGATGGCCCGGGCCAGGAGAACCCTCTGCCTCTGCCCGTCGCTGATCCGGGTGAAGTCCCTGTCCTTCAGCTCCAGGATATCCACCAGTTCCATGGCCTCCCGGGTCCGCTGCCTGTCCCGTTCCGATAGAATTCCCATGGGCCCCGTATAGGGGTAGCGGCCCGTGGCCACCACGTCCCCGCAGCTCATCAGTTCCGTCTTAAGCCTTTCGGTCAGTACCACGGCCAGTTTATGGGAGATGTCCCGGTTCGTCATCTCCTCGAGGGAGCGCCTGTCGAGGTAAACCGTCCCGTGGAGGGGTTTGATGTATTTCGCCATGCTCCTCAGGATCGTGGTCTTCCCCGAACCGTTAGGCCCGATCAGGGTGAGGATCTGTCCCCGGTCCAGCCCGATCTCTATGTCCCTGATGAGGGGCCGGCCGTCGTAACCCACG
The DNA here is from genome assembly GCA_003246505.1 of Spirochaetaceae bacterium. Taxonomy (GTDB): domain Bacteria; phylum Spirochaetota; class Spirochaetia; order DSM-2461; family DSM-2461; genus SZUA-368. Next base: position 2,067 of record QKAI01000413.1, read on the forward strand.
GTCAGCCGGTCCGTGCGGAAGTAGAAATCACCCCTCATGGGCCGCTCCTTCTCCGCCGGCTTAACATGATGTAAATCACCACCGGGGCTCCGAAGAGGGCGGTGACGGAGCTGATGCTCAGTTCCGTCGGGGCGAAGACCGTCCGGGCTATGAGATCGCATCCCAGGCAGAAGATCGCCCCCCCCAGAAAGCAGGCGGGGGTGACGATGAGGGGCTTCGCCGTCCTGAGCGCCGATTTGACCAGGTGGGGCACGGCGATGCCCACGAAGGAGATGGGGCCGGCAAAGGCGGTGACGCAGGCCGAAAGCAGACTGGAAAGCAGGATCAGGACCAGACGGAACAGGATGATGTTGACCCCCATATTGCGGGCGTAATCCTCTCCCAGCTGATAGGCGCTGACCGGTTTGGAGAGGAGGAATACGGCCAGGGAGGCGGGAAGGACGACCAGGGCCATCACCCCTATGTCGTCCCAGGATATGCCGGAGAAACTGCCCCGGGACCAGTTGTGGAGATTCACGATATTGGCGTCATCGGCGAAGGTGATCAGGAAATCGGTGACCGCCGAGCAGATGTAGCCCACCATGACCCCGGCGACGATGAGCATGGACATGCGGCTGACCCTTCTGGCCATGAGCAGGACGAAGCCCATGGAGACCATGGCCCCGGCGAAGGCGGCGATGATGAGGAGGGCGGAGCCGGCGGACCGGCTGGCGTCGAAAAGGGCTATCATGACCAGGGCCACGGCCAGCTTGGCCCCCGATGAGATGCCCAGCACATAGGGGCCGGCTATGGGGTTGTTGAAAAACGTCTGAAGGAGAAGGCCGGAGACGGCGAGCCCGCCCCCCAGGACGATTCCCGCGATGAGCCGGGGCATCCGGATCAGCCAGATGATTCTGTCGTTTGTCGATCCCCCCCCACGGGAGAGAAGGGACCGCCAGACCGCGACGGGGGAGAGGGCGAAACTCCCCAGGCAGACATTCAGGACCACCAGGGCGAGCAGCAGGGCCGTCATCAGGCAAAAGGCCGCCCCGATCTTCCCCGTTTCCCCTTTCCGGTCATCAGACATCTTTCCCTTCCCCCCTCACCGCAGCCTGAATATGAAATTCATGTCCTCCGGTTCCTCTCCCGAAATCAGCATTTCATGGATATCCCGGATCATCAGGCCGAGCTGGGTCGTCTCCTGGTAGAGATTCCTGTCGGTACACCAGACATTCCCCTCTTTGACCGCCCTGAAGTCCGCCAGCAGCCCGTTCTTTTCCACCAGTTCCGCTAAGGTGGAAACGCCCCCGTCAATGGTGCTGTTGTAGATGATGAAATCGGCGTCCCGGGCCGCGGCGTAGAAGGCTTCCATCTCCATGGCCAGGGTGGATGTGGCTTTTTCCGGATCCCCCAGGTCGCGGAAGATATACCGGCCCCCGGCCAGTTCTATCATTTTCGTCACGTAATCCCCCGATTTTCTGACGATGGCCGAACCGGAGGAACTGATGTAAAAAAAGGCCACCCCCTTGCCCGTATTTTCCAGATCGGATAGGGATTCCAGGTATTCTGCCTGCCGGCGGAAGAGCTGTTCCGCCAGTTCCTCCCGGTTCAGAAGGGCCCCGTACAGCTTGATCCACTCGGTACGCCCCAGGGGGTGTTTCTCCGAACTGGATTGCTCTACCAGAACGGGAACGCCCAATTCCTCCAGCTTCTCCCTGGTTTCCGGGGTATGGTTGATCATGGTGGATTCAATCGCCAGAGCGCACTCCCTCGCCAGAATCAGCTCGTAATCGGGCTTGCTGTACTTCCCGGCGAAGAGAATCCTCCCCTCATCCATGGCCTTCCTGGCGTTTTCAATGTACCATCCGTCCCGGTCCGTCCCGGAAAGGGAGATCCGGTCCAGGGATTCCAGGGCATCGAAAAGGCCCATGGCGGAGGTCGCCGCCAGGTAGATATTCCCCAGGGGCTGGCGCAGGATGCGGATGTCCCCGTCTATTCCCCCGGGCGCCTGGCTCCCTTCGGGCACAACCAGAAACCGGCTGCCCTCGGAGAGGGTGATCAGTTTGTATCCCCCGGCGAAGTAGTCCACGCGAAAATTCCGGGCGTACTCCAGGGCCAGGACGGACTCAGCCTCCCAGCCGTTTCCCAGGCCCCTCTCCCCTGTCTCCCCGGCGGGGAGCTTTCCCCCGGCGCATCCTGTGAACAGGCTAGTGAGGATCAGCAGAGCCAGGGGCCGGTAAGGAATAATCCGGGGTTTTCGGGACGCCATGAAGTCTCCTAACCCTTCCGGGCTTTGCGTCCGATGATCAGGCCGGCCGCCAGACCGGCCGCCAGGACTATGGCCGTTACCGTGAGAAAGGTCGGATTCCTTTTCTCCGGTACCATGGTGGAGGAATCGAAGGAGAGGGTGTAGTCGATGAGGTGGGGCGTTCCCATGGCCACCGTCTCCGCCCTGAGGGGAATCTCCCCGTCAAGATGGGAGAGGGGGATCTCAAAGACGGAGTTGCCCTCACCGCCGACCGGATAGTACTTCCCCCCGTCCACCTCCATGAGGTCGTAGTGGGGACTGGTCCAGACAAGGCGGGCCGTCATAATCCCGTCCCGGATATCCAGGGAGGCGGGACTTTTCACCCCGGCCCGTCCCGAACCACCGGAAAGGGTCACATCTATGGCATAGCGCCCGTCCCCGGGCAAATCGGCCAGGTCTTCCGCGGGAATGCGCCCGGACTGGAACACCAGGACCCGATCGTACCAGGCTTCTTTCCTGATGCTCCATGCGGCGCAGTCGATCTCCCTGTCCAGGGCTTCCACGGGCACCGAGTAGGTATATTTTCCTTCCCCGTTCTCCACGAAGGGGATGTAATCCCCCTCCGATGCGGCCAGGGCTTCCTCGCCGGTTCCCATGAAAAGCTTCCCGTAGCCCGTCCCGCCCAGGGTGATCAGGGCGGTCATGCGGCCGCCCTTCACGTCAAGCCGGGCCTCGGTGATGCGGAACATGGAGGAGCTCGATTCCACATCTATCCCGTAGGAACCTTCCCG
>QKAI01000219.1 GCA_003246505.1 Spirochaetaceae bacterium
AAGGTCTGGACCGGTACTGTTTTTTCAGTCCCCGCAAAAAGGGAACCTACACGGTGAGGGCGGAGATCTTTCCCGGAACGCCCATAGAAGAGGGGGACCGTTCCCCCTGGGCCGGAGAGGAGGAGATCTTTTTGAACGAAACGGCCGATGCGGAGGGTGAGCTCAGTCCGGGGGAGTGGGAGAATCTATTCTTTTGCGACGGCACCCACATTGACCGGGGCAGGAAGGGCATGAAGGCCGATGCGTCCTGGGCTCTGAATTCCCTGGACGCCCGGTTCCTGTCCCCGGTGATACTCGACGGGGACAGGGGATACGGATTCACTTCCCAATCCTCCCTGCGCTATGACGGCAAGATGCTTGAGGGAATCAACCGTCCCCTCTCCCGTATTTCCGCCCGCCTGCTTCTCCGCAAGCCCCGGAGCGCCGGGGAGGAGGAGACCACCCAGATCTTCAATACCCGGGACGGGCGGGGCGATTTCGGATTTACCCTCTTCCTCCGGGACAATCAGTTCCAGCTCTCCTGGCAGCTGGCTTCGGACCGGTTCCTCCGGTCCTATGCGGAAATCGACGACGCCCTCTACGATAAGCCCTTCTGGCTGTCCGTGGAAGTGGAGCAGAGGGGCAATGCCCTCTTGATAAGATGGTATCTGGACGGTATTCTGGTAAAGGAAGAACCCTTTTCCGGTTATTTCCTGCCCCCCTATTACGAAGGGGGCGGCCAGACCGTCTGGGGTAAGGGAGATACGGGGTATCCCTCCTTCGAAGGGGTTCTTTTCGAGTGGGGATTTACAAGCCAGGAATCCGCCGATCCGGCCGGAGGAGAACGGAAATAGTCCATGAAGAGAAAAAGATTGCCGACAGTTTATCGACTCCTGCCCCTGTGGTTTCTCCTTCTGGGTCTGATCTTCTCCTGCGCCACGAAGGATGATCTGGCCGATGCCGCCCCTCCCTGGGCGGAAGATGATACGGTGGTGGATGACGATTCCTACCTCTTTACCGCTGTGGGACGGGGCGAGGACCGGGAAGAGGCACTTAAGGATCTGGCGGGGAATCTCTCCGACAAGGTTTTGAAGCAGATGGGATTCACGGCGGAAGATTTTTCCGATTTCCCCGGAGAGAGGGACTATCTGACCGAACTATTCGCCGCTTTCCTGGCCGGGGACGATACCCTGATCCCCGGGGGCCGCATAGAGGATATGAGCTGGTACCGGGAGGACGGGGATATCGCCTGCGCCGTGCGCTTCCGCTACGGCCGGGACGCCTTCGACCGGGCCCGGGATGCCCTGAGGAACTACCTGAGCGGGGGGAGCGATTACGACCGGCTCATGAAACGGGCGGCGGAACTGGAGGAGAAGGGGTACTACTTCTCCGCCTTCCTCTACGATATGGACGCCGCAGAAGAGGGGCGGAATACGGGGGGGCTCCTGGCGGGCTATCTCCTGGGTAAGGCCTTTGACAGGGGCGCGGGGAATCTGAACCGCACCGATGTCCCCGAGCTCAAGGGGGCCGATCAGATTTATCTGGGCGCCCGCCGCTCCTGGCCCTTTACCGTGGCTCTGCCCCTCTCCCCGGAGGAAAATGACCGCATCCCCTGGTCCGTATCCATGACCGTGCCCGCCCGGGGGGGGGCGGAGGATGTTCTCTCCGTCTCCCTGCCCAGCGAGAAGGACGGCACGGTCACCCTTTCCTACCCCTTCCCTTCGGGCATCGGGACGGGCCGGGTCGCCTTTTCCCTCCTGCCCGGGGAGTACGATCCCCTTTTTGAGAATGTCCCCTCCCTGGAAGAGGGGGCGGCGGGGCTTTTGAAAACGGCCCTGTCCCGTTTCTCCCTGGAAAAAATCCTTCCCGTCGTACGGGATCGCCGGGTTCTGAAAACGGCCCTGATCATCGAGGACCGGGATGTGGCCGGCCGGGTTCTGAGTTCCCGCACCACGGAGGAGTCGGTCTTTTCCCTCCTCCGGGATGGGGGTTACACCGTTACCCGGGAGTCCTTTGATCTGGAAAAACTCCGCAGCCTCTCGGAACTGGAAATGATAAGGGAGTTCAATTCCCATTACGCCAACAATTATGATATAATCCTTTTCAGCGAGGCAGGAATACGGAATTTCTCCCAGAAGGGCGATCTCTATCAGATAAGCGCGGGAGCGGTTCTCTACGAGGCTGATCTGTGGGAACAGCGCATCAATGTGATAGAGGATCTATCCGTCTCCGTATCCGGGGGCGATCCGGGCCGACTGGTCACTTCCGCCTTCTTCCAGCTGGGGAAGGACATGGCCGACTCCTGCCTGAAACTGAAGGATAACTAGGAGCTCCGACTCTGATATGAAAAATAACTCCTATAACCGGGACGACATGATCTGCGCCCTGGCCACTCCCCTCGCGGAGAGCGCCCTGGCGGTGATCCGCTGTTCCGGTCCGGGCATCATAGAAACCTGTTCCCGCCTCTTCCGGCCGGGAAAGAAACTGGCCGAAGCCCCGGGGAACGCCCTGGTCTACGGTTCCATCACCGATCCGCAGAGCGGAACCGTTCTGGACGAGGTGGTGGCCTCCCTTTTCAGGGCGCCCCGCAGTTACACGGGCCAGGACAGCGTGGAATTCTCCTGCCACGGCAGCCTTCCCGGCATCCAGGCCATACTCTCCCTTCTCGGAAGGGAGGGCATCCGCCGGGCCTCACCCGGAGAATTCACCTTCCGGGCCTTCCTGAACGGGAAGATGGACCTGACCCGGGCGGAAGCGGTCCAGGAGATCGTGTCCGCCAAATCCGCCGCCTCCCAGAGCCTGGCCCTGAACCGCCTCTCCGGGGCCATCGAGAGGGAGATCAACCGCATCAAGGAGGATATCCTGATTCTGGTGGCCGCCGTCTCCATCTCCCTGGACTACCCCGAGGACGAGGTGGACGACCGGGCCGTTATCGACGAATCCCGTCTGGAACGGGCGGGGGAGGGGATTTCCCGACTCCTGGCCACCTATCGCACCGGGCAGATCTACCGGGACGGTGTCCGGCTGGTGCTGACCGGCAGGACCAACGCGGGCAAGTCCTCCCTCTTCAATCTCATCCTCCGGGAGGAGCGGTCCATCGTTTCCGAAGTGCACGGAACGACCCGGGACTACCTGGAGTCCTGGATCTCCCTGGGGGGCATTCCGGTGCGCCTCTACGACACGGCGGGTCTGAGGGAGGCGGACAATCCGGTGGAGCGGGAGGGAATCCGCCGGGCCGGGGAGATCGTGGAAAAGGCCAATCTCATCCTCTACGTGGTGGACGGGACGGAGGGACTGAACGGGGAGGACCGCCGCTTTCTCCGGGATTGGAGTGAGGCCGGCATTCCGGTGATCCCCCTGTGGAACAAGGCCGATCTGGCCCCTGCCCCCGCTCCGGAGGGGTTCATCCCGGTCAGCGCGGTCACATCGGACGGATTCGACGCCCTGGAAAATGCCATTACCGGGGCAATCACCCGGGGGACCCTGCCCGCGGAGGGGGCCGTTATCGATTCCCTGCGCCAGAAGGAACTGCTGGAGGAGGCCTTCGGCTGTCTGGAACGGTTCCGGGAGGGGCGTGACGCTTCCCTTCCCATGGATATCCTCTCCGAAGACCTGCGCAACGCCCTGGACGCCCTGGGTGAGATTACCGGGGAAGTGGGAACCGAGGATATCCTGGAGACCATGTTCTCCCGTTTCTGCGTGGGTAAATAGGAGGGCCGTTATGGATTTTGAAGCGATTGTCGTAGGAGCCGGACATGCGGGCATTGAGGCATCCCTGGCCCTGTCCCGCCTGGGGTATTCCACTCTTCTGATAACCCAGAGCCTGGACTGTATGGGAAAGCTCTCCTGCAACCCCGCCGTGGGGGGGCTATCCAAGGGAAACATCGTCCGGGAGATCGACGCCCTGGGCGGGGAAATGGCCCACCTCATCGACGGATCCATGATCCAGTTCCGCATTCTGAACCGCAGCCGGGGGCCGGCGGTGCAGGCCCCCCGGGCCCAGGCGGACAAGTTCCTTTACTCCGCCCTGGCCAAGAAGACCCTGGAGTCCCAGAGGGGGCTGCAGATCTTCCAGGATACGGTGACCGATCTTATCCTGGACGAAACGGGCTCCCTCTGCCTGGGGGTCGTCACCGAGAGGGGGCGGCGGTTCACTTCGGCGAAAACGGTTATCACCACGGGAACCTTTATGGAGGGGAAAATCTTCATCGGAGAATTCCGCCAGTCCTCCGGCCGCCTGGGCGAACCGGCCGCCGTGGGCCTGGGCACCTCCCTGCGCCGCCTGGGTTACAGGGTGGGGCGGATGAAGACGGGTACCCCCGCCCGGGTCAGGGCCTCCTCCCTGGACTGGGAGGAGATGGAAGTCCAGCCCGGCGACGAAGAGATCCAGCCCTTCTCCTTCTCCCGGGAAAGGGTGGACCGGCCTTCGGTTCCCTGCCACATCACCTTCACAAACGACGAAACCCACCGGATCATCCGGGAGAACATAGACAAATCGCCCCTCTACTCCGGGGAGATCGTGGGCATAGGCCCCCGGTACTGTCCCTCCATAGAGGACAAGGTGGTGCGCTTTCCCGACCGGGAGCGGCATCAGATCTTCGTGGAGCCGGAGGGACTGGAAACTGAGGAGGTCTACCTGAACGGCATTTCCTCCAGTCTCCCCGAACTGGTGCAGGAGGCCTTCCTCCGGACTCTCCCCGGCCTCCGCCATGCCCAGATCATGCGGCCGGGCTATGCGGTGGAGTACGACTATCTGGATCCCACCCAGCTCAAACCCACCCTGGAAAGCAAACGCCACGGAAACCTCTACTTCGCCGGTCAGACCAACGGCACCTCCGGTTACGAGGAGGCCGCCGGGCAGGGATTACTTGCGGGAATGAACGCCGCCCTCTCCCTGGCCGGGGAGGAGCCCCTGGTCCTGAGCCGGGCGGAAGCCTACATGGGCGTTCTGGTGGACGATCTGGTCACACTGGGGACGAAGGAGCCCTACCGCATGTTCACCAGCCGGGCGGAGTACCGCCTGAATCTGCGCCATGACGCGGCCCAGATCCGCCTGGCCGCACAGGCCCGCCGGTGCGGACTGCTCACGTCCCAGGCCCGGGAACAGCTGGAGCGGAAGGAGAGGGACCTGGCCCGACTGCAGGAGGTCTTCCGGGAGCGCCGGGTTACCCGGGAGATGCTGGGAGGGGAGGGGGTGAGCCCCTTCCGGGAGAACCATTTGGGAAAGAATTTCCATACCGCCCTGAAGGATCCCGAACTGGTTATGGGCGACTTCCTGCCCTTCCTGCCCGAGCTGGCCGACATGCCCCGGTCCACCCTGAGCCACGGGGAGCTGGATATCAAGTACGAAGGTTACATCCAGAGGCAGGAGAGGGAGATCGCCCGGTTCAGGAAGATGGAGAATATCATCATACCGGAAGATTTCGACTGGTCCCGGGCCACGGGGCTTTCCAAGGAGTCCCTGGAAAAATGCCGGGCCATCGCCCCCCGGTCGGTGGGGCAGGCCTCCCGGATTTCCGGGGTGCGCCAGTCGGATATCGCCGTGCTCCTGGTTCTCCTGGGAAAACAGGGCCGAGCGGAGGAGGAAGAGAATGGATAGGCTTACCGAGGGGCTGGAACTTTTCGGCCTGGGCGGCAGGACCGCTGAGATAGAAGGTCTGCGGGCCTATATAGGGGAACTGGAGAAGTGGAATCCCTACTACTCCCTGGTCAATGCGGAGGGGGATGAGCTGATTGTCCGCCACATTCTGGACTCCCTGAGCGGCCTGGAGACGATCCGAAGCCTGGGTGGGGAGAGGGGTAATCTCCGCCTGGCCGACATGGGCTCCGGGGGCGGGCTTCCGGGCATTCCCCTGGCCCTTTTTCTGGAGGGCTGGTCCGTCGATCTGGTGGAGCGGTCGGGGAAGCGGCACAGCTTTCTCAATAACATGGTCATCACCCTGGAGCTGCGCCGGGCCCGGGCCCTGCCCCTGGACCTGAAGGATGTGAAGGATAAGTACGACCTGATCACCTTCCGGGCCTTCCGTCCCTTTCTGCCCGAAATCATACGGGGACTCAAGAAGTGCCTCGCCCCGGAGGGTGTCATCGCCGCATACAAGGGGAAGAGAAGCTCTATACGGGAGGAGGAATCTCTCCTTAAGGACCACTTCCGCCGCCGGGAGGTCATCCCCCTGAAGGTCCCCTTTCTGGATGAGGAGCGCCATCTTCTGATTCTGGGAGATCCGACCGGGGATTAGAATCGGTACGGCGGGCTATTGGTCCAGCCGGTTCAGGAGTTTCATGAGCTGGCTTTTGTCTATCAGATCGATGAGCCGGGCTTCCACGAAGTTGGTCGATTCGGTACTGAACGCGCCGGGGGTGAGGAAAAATCCCCGTCCCGCGTGAACCTCCTTCATGCGGGCGTAAAGTTCCCGCACGCTCAGTTCCCCCAGGAACCCTTCGGTACGGCCGAAGCGGAAGAGAATGATATCTTCCCACTTCCTCGCCCTGACTTCGGTCAGCATGTCCACGTAGTTATTCTGGAACACCTTGATGTCCACCACTTTGATTTTGGCATCGGGGATGATGACGTTGGTCAGCTGGCGGCAAATGGTATTGAAATCGCTTATGGAGGATCGGAGATAGGTCCGGAGCTTCTTGTTGTTATTCAGCTCGGAATATTTCTTAATGAGATTCTCCGTGTCCTTGAATCCGGGATTCATGGTATAGAGCGTGTTGAGCGATTCCAGGGCATGGGGCAGGTCCCCCATGTGGTTGAAGGCGTCCGCCTGGCGGTAGAGCAGCTCCTGATGGACCCCGGGCTGAATCGTCTCGTGCTTCAGACCTATGCCGTAGTCCCCGGCCGCCTTATCATGCTCCTGCCTCTTCTGATAGATCGTCCCCGCATAGAGGGCGGAACTGGGGCCCCAGAGGGGATCCGCCCGGAGATGGGAAAAGAATTTCAGGGCCATATCCTGCTGGTTCAGCTCGTAGTAGCAGCAGGCCAGGGAGAAGACCGCTTCCTTGTCCTCCGGATGGGAGGTGATGCGCTGTCTCAGATAGCTGTGGGCTTCCTTGTAGTGCTTGAGCTTGAAAAGGGCCTGCCCGTAGTATTTGAGGGATTCCTCGTGATCCGGCTGGACGGCGATGGCCTTTTTGAGAAAGGCGAGGGATTTCTCATAGGCCTTGCGCAGATACTCCAGCTTACCCAGGGAGGCGTTGATCTCGAACCGGTTGGGATTCTTTTCCCGGGCGAAGGCCAGGGCCTTGTAAGCCTCCTTATGGGCTTTGCAGTGCATGCAGGAGAGACCGTAGTTCAGATTGATTTCGAAATCGTCCAGGGAAGAGTCCAGGGCGGCCGAATCCAGGAGAAGCCGGTAGGTCTTCATGGCCTTGTCGTAATTCCCCATGTCGTAATGGACGTCGGCGATGATCTTCAGGGCGCCCCGGTCCTTGGGATTGTTAGCCAGTCTCTTGTTCGCTTCGGCGAGGAGCGTCTTCTGATCCTTAGCCATATTCTGGTTCTGCTTGTTTCTGACGGCGGACACGATCAGGGAGATAATAACAGTCACCAGGACGAGTATGGTGGCAATGGGAATGAGAAAAGATGTCATTATTGAATTATCCATAAACAGGGTGTCTTTTGTCAAGAAAAATAGAAAGGGTGGGGAAATTAATTGACAAATCCATCCCTAATGATTAGGATCATTTCTATGACTTCCGGGAATAAACGGCACCTGTGCCTGAGATTAGCGGATAAATCCTTATACAGTCTCTACAAACCGGGGGAGTCGGGGGAGAGAAATCTGGTTTTGACTCCCGCCTCGCCGGATCAGAAAAAAAACAATATTTCCCTCTTCGACTGCACCGGGGGGAGGAGCATCCTTCTGCGGGAGATCCTCCTGGAAAATCCCGGGGATATGGGCATATCCTTCTCCCTGGGGCAGGACTATCTCTCCTACCAAGTGAGCAGGGAGGGGGGCGAGCTTCTTGGAAAGGGACTGATAGAGCTCTCCCTGGAGGATGGGTTTCCCGCTCCGGCGACGGGGGCGGGAGAGAAGCCCCATACCCGGGAGAAGAAAAAAACATCCCGCCCATGGGGGCTGATCCTCCTGTCCGCGGCACTGACCCTGGCTCTTCTCCTCTCCGGCGCTTATTATCTGGTAAGGGGATCTGACCGGACAGTCCTCCCCCCCCTGACTCCCTCGGAGATGACTCCCCGTTAGGCCATGGAAAATTCCCGTAAAATCCGCCTGATCCCTATCCTCCTCTCCCTGTTTATCATGTCCGCCTGTGGGAATTCCCGGGAGGAGGGTGATTTCTCCGAGGGGGAGCAGCTCTATTACGGTGCCTATGAGGAAGGCGGATCGGAGGAGCTTTTTCTCCTGGCCGCCGAAACCATGTCCGCTCCCTGGTCAGGACTGGCCCTGCAGGAACTCTCCCGGTCCTATCTGAGCCGTCCCGTCCCTCCTTCCCTGGGAAAGATCACCCGCCTCTGGAAACGGTATCTGGACAGATACGGATACGATCCCTACTCCCGGGAGATCCGGTTGAGAATCGCCCTGCTGGACGGACAGGATCCCTCCGGTTCCCCCCTGGTCGAGGAGGGGGAGGCGGATGATTTCTCCCTCTATCTCTTTGATCTGTCACGGCACAGATCGGATAACTATTCGCCCCTTTACGACTATCTGGACGGGGATGTGGATGAGTCGGACCTCTCATTCCTAATTTACTATCTGGGACAGGAAAATCTATTGGACCGAATCCCCCGTCCTTTTCTGGACTGGCTGACCATGAAGCAGCTGGTCCTCCGGGGGGAGTACGCCGCCGCTTCCGACAGGCTGGCCGCCCTGGAGATCTCTCCGGCGGTCACTTCGAGGGGCGGGTACTACCGGGACGCCTGGAGGGTCGTTCTGGCTCTCCGCGACCGGGAGAGCATCCTCTCCTCCTGGGAGGGGCGGGAGGCCTTCCTGGAAGGGAAAGAGCGCTGGTCTCTCCTCTTCTACGGCGGTCTCTGCCGCCGGAGCCGGGGACAGAATCTTTCCGCCGGCGCCCTGATGGAGCGGGCCCTTCCCCAGGCTCCGGACGGATTCTCCCGGGACAGAACCCTTTGGTACCGCCTGGACTGCCTCGAGAAGGGCGGGGGAGATCTTCTCGCCGCCCTGACGGAGCGTCCCGAGAACTGGGAAAATCCCTCCTTCTTTGACGACCTGGTGGAAAGGGCCGTGAGCGCCGCCGTTTTCCGGGGGGACTGGAAAGGGCTTCTCCAAATGGAGGAGATCCTGGAAGAAAAGGGTTCCGGGGACAGCCGGGATCTCATCGGTTGGACTCTGGCCCGGGCCATTCGCTCGGGATATGTCGCCCTGCCCGGGGAGGAGGAGATTTCCCGGTACCGCCTCATCGTGGAACGGAGCCGGGGTACCCTCTATACGGTCATGGCGGAATTCGTCACCACCGGAGAGATCACCTACTACCGGAGCCTGCGCCGGAGCGGATTGGAAGGACAGGGGGGGAATAACCCCCTGGCGGAGCAGGTCTTCCGGGGGCTGATATCCCGGAATCTCATGGAGGCATCCCGGGAGTGGTATGAAGGGGAGGGGAGCAGGCTCTCCTCCGCATCTCTCCGGGAGTACGCCTACCTCCTCAGACGGAACGGCGCCTATCTGGAAAGCATCCGCGTCATGGGGACCCTGGCGAAACGGGAGGGCTACCTCCGCAGCCGGGAGGATCTGGCCCTTCTCTATCCCCTGGAATACGCCGGTTCCATTGAATACTGGAGCGGACGCTACGCCCTGCCCCGGACCCTGGTGCAGGCCCTGATCAAGACGGAGAGCGGTTACGACAAGGATATCGTCAGCTACGCCGGGGCCATCGGGCTCAGTCAGCTCATGCCGGCCACGGCGGAGGAACGGATGGCCCTTCTGGGTATGGAAGGGGCGGATCTGACCGAACCGGACGTGAATATCGCCCTGGGCACGGAGTACCTGCGGTGGCTTTTCGACAGGGAGTACATCGGATCGGTGGTTCAGGCCACCGCCGCCTATAACGGGGGCCCCGGATCGGTCAGGAAGTGGAACAGGACCATGGGGTCCTATCCCCCCCTGCTTTACATGGAGGGCATCCCCTTCGTTCAGACCAGGGATTACGTGAAATCCCTGGTACAGGGGGCTCTCGTCTACGGCTTTCTCTATGACAGCAGACCGGTGGAGGAGATTCTGACCGATCTCCTGCCGGAACTGACAGGTTGAATGAGCCCCTTTTATAGTTTATTAACAAAGAAGCGTTATATTGAATCTACAAGGAGTTTCGATGACATATTTTCAAGGTATCCTTTTGGGAATCATACAGGGCATAGCCGAATTCCTTCCCGTTTCCAGTTCGGGGCACCTGCTCGTTCTGCGTGATGTCATGGGGCTGGGGGAAATACCCACCCTCTTTGATATTCTGCTCCATATCGCCACTCTGCTGGTGGTTTTCTATATCTACCGGCGGAAGATCGCCCGGCTGATAATCGTGCTCTTCCGCTTTCTGGGAAGGAAGACGACCGCCGACGACGGGGCAGACCTGCGCATGATACTGTTCGTGATTGTCTCCACCTTCGTCACCGGCGTCATCGGCGTCGCCTTTGACAGCCTGGGGCTTATCGGCAATATGACCGTGACCTCCCTGGCCTTCATGGGAACGGGCCTGCTTCTCCTCTCCACCCTTTTCGTCAGACCGGGACGGGGATACGAGAAGCTCCGGTGGAGCGATTCCCTCCTCATAGGCGTGGCCCAGGGTATCGGCACCATCCCCGGGGTTTCCCGCTCGGGAAGCACCATCTCCGCCGCCATGCTGGGAGGTGTTGACAGGGAAACGGCGGGGGAGTACTCCTTCATCATTTCCATACCGGCTATTCTGGGAGCCCTGGTTCTGGATCTGGGCGATGCGGGATCCCTATTCGGTCAGGTCTCCCCCCCGGTCATGGCCGTTTCCTTTCTGGTCACGGTAATCTCGGGATACTTCGCCCTCTCCCTCCTGATAAAACTGCTCCAGAAGGGGACTTTCTACTTCTTCAGCTTCTACCTGATCCCCCTGGGAATTTTTACCTTCCTCTTCCTGCGCTGATCCGTCCCGTCTTACCCTTCCCCGGGATTTTCCGAAACGGGAGAAACCGGGGAAGGGGATGATAACAACAGTTCAGACTGAAACAGGGAAGCGGATTCTGAGGTTGATTACGTCCTATCTCTTTACTGCAAAACAGTATAATCCTGAGATCAATAAATTAACACTTCCCGATAAAAACCGTGTCAAACCTTGAAAGCCGTGGTAAAAAGGGTTCAATCCCCCTGATAAGTTTCCATGATAGGGGCGAATTTCCTGAGGATCTCCTGGCGGAATTCGTCCACAGTACCGGCGAATGTACTGCCCGACGCCTTGGGATGGCCGCCGCCTCCGTAGGAACGGGCGATCTCCCCCACATTGATATCGCAGGAGGAACGGAAGCTTACCGAAAGTTCCCCCGGACGACTTTCCTTCGCCAGAATCACAACCAGAGCTCCTTTGACACTCTGAAGCTGCTTGTAGAGGGTATTGGAATCCCTTTGCGTTTCATCGTAGTCGGTAAAATCTTCCTTAAGCTCCCAGGTGAAGAGCAGGCGCCCGCCGAAGTGGGACTCGGTCCGTTCCAGGATCTTTCCCAGATGTTTCCGGGAGGTCAGGGACTGACCCGCGTAGATGCGCCGGTGAAAGTCCGTGGGAGAGATGCCACGCTTCATCAACCGGTGAATCTTGAGGAAGACCCCTTCGTGGATCAGCTCGATATGGCGAAAGTAATCCGTATCCGTGCAGAATCCGAAAAAGATGAAATCCGCCTCCTCGCCGCTCATCTCCAGGGGAGAGGATTCAATGATATCCTGAATAAGGAGGGTGGTGGAGGGAGACTGGGAGTCCACGTAGCGGTAATTGCCTCCCCCTTCCCCCGAGGCGTGGTGATCAATGACGATCAGGGGAAAGGACCCGTAGGGGGAGAGATCCAGACCTGTCCGGTCCAGGGAGGAGCAGTCGAGAAGCACCAGGGCGGTACTCCCCTCATCCAGCCGGTCGGGACGGGGGAGCTTATCCGTAAACTCGGAGGCCCATTCCATGATCTCGGGACGCCGGAAGGGCCCCTTGGAAATGAGATGGCACCGCTTTCCCTGCCTCCTGAGAAAAGAAGAAAGGGCCAGCTGGGAACCCAGACAGTCTCCGTCCGGATCCTCGTGGCCCAATATCAGAAATTCTTCGTGCCGGTCTAGCGCTTCAAGAACATCCTGCAAAGGAGATTAATACTCCAGACGGAAGTCTTCGAAGGCAACGCCGAATTTATCGGAATAATCCTTAGTCCTGTCCAGGGTACCCCAGGAGGTATGGTATTCGTCCTCCATGACGTACAGCCTCATGTGGTCGATTTTGCCGTCCTTGTAGAAGATGGTCATGTAGGGATACTGGGGACCGTTCCCCCAGACAACCTGTCCGTTGCCCTGATTGCCCTGTTCAAACCATTTCATGGGCATGTACACGGCATAAAGCTCACCGCTGGGCTTGTAGTACTCCACCCGGTAACCGTCGGGGTGGGGAGAGACGCGGTAGATCATGAGATTCACCGAGTAGTATTCCGATTCCTTATCGGTACCCTGCCACGTCATGACCGCGTCCTGGGCGGTCAGAGCAAAGGGTATGATCAAACCTAACAGGCTCATGATTATAATCGCTTTCTTCACTTGTAAGCCTCCCTGGGCAATTGCAGTAACTACGTTGATTATCCAATAATTTTAAGCTAATTTCAAGAACAAAATTTATTTTGTTTCCCCGATTCCCGGAAAAAGATAGGCCAGGGCGTCCTTTACGGAGCGGAAAAAATGAAAGGTCATGACCTCTTTGATCTCATGGGGGAGCTCTTCCTCATCCTTTCTGTTCTCCTCGGGGAGGAGCACGTTGGTAAAACCGTTCCGATGGGCCGCCAGGACCTTCTCCTTGACTCCCCCGATCGGCAGGAGACGGTCGGTCAGGGTGATCTCCCCGGTCATGGCCGTGTTTTCCCGGATGGGAATCCCCGCGGCCGCCGAAAGCAGAGCCGATGTCATGGTAATCCCCGCGGAGGGACCGTCCTTGGGAATCGCCCCCTCGGGCACGTGGATGTGGATGTCATGGGTCTTGTGGAAATCCCGATCCACGCCGTACCTCTCCCCGTTGGCACGGAGATAGGAGAGGGCAATCTGGGCGCTCTCCTTCATCACGTCCCCCAGTTTTCCCGTGAGCATCAGCTTGCCGTCCCCGGGCAGGAGGGCCACTTCCACGGGAAGTACCCGTCCGCCCACTTCGGTCCAGGCCAAGCCGATGGAAAGGCCCGGGGTTTTGTTTGTCTTAAGGTCCGATTCATGGAATACGGGCTGTCCCAGATACCCCCTCAGTTCATCCTCCCGCACTTCCCGGTTCAGATCGTCCAGGTTGATGATCCCCTCCCACTCCAGGCGGGTCAGAACCGTGGGGATCGCCTTTCCCCAGTCCGGGGAGGGTTCGGAGAGAACGAATCGACCCGGCCGGGTCTGATACTCCCGGATGGAGTCGCGCAGGATCTTGCGGATCACCTGGGCGATCTGCTTGTCCAGGTTCCTGACCCCCGCCTCCATGGTGTAGGAGGTGATGATGCCCTTGAGAGCCCCTTCGGTAAGGGTGATCTCCGTGCCCTTCAGGCCGTGGGCCTTGAGCTGCTTGGGAATAATGAATTCCCGGGCGATATTGTACTTCTCCATATCCGTGTAGCCCGAGATCTCTATCACCTCCATCCGGTCCAGAAGAGGACGGGGGATGTTATGGAGGGAGTTGGCCGTGGTGATGAACATGACGTGGGAGAGATCGTAGGGGAGCTCGAGATAGTGATCGGCGAAGGTGCTGTTCTGCTCCGGATCCAAAACCTCCAGCAGGGCCGCCGCCGGGTCGCCCCGGAAATCGTTGGACATCTTGTCTATTTCGTCCAGGAGGAACACCGGATTGGAGGTGGTCGCCTTCCGCAGGGACTGGATGATCTTGCCGGGAAGGGCGCCCACGTAGGTCTTGCGGTGGCCGCGGATCTCCGCCTCATCCCGGACGCCGCCCAGGGAGATGCGGACGAATTCCCGATTCAGGGCCCTGGCGACGGAACGGCCCAGGGAGGTTTTGCCCGTTCCCGGGGGGCCCACGAAACAGAGGATGGGACTCTTGGAGGATTCGTTCATTTGACGTACAGCCACGAAGTCGATGATCCTCTCCTTGGCCTTCTTCAGGTCGTAATGGTCCTGGTCCAGAATCTCCGTGGTCTCCACCAGGTTTTTCCTGTCCTGGGAGTAGCTGTTCCAGGGAAGATCGGCGATCCATTCCAGATAGGTGCGGAGAACCCCCGACTCGGGGGACATGGGCTGGAGCTTTTCCAGTCGCCGCAGCTCCTTTACCGCCCTGTCCTGCACCTCGAGGGGAAGATTTTTCTCCGCCAGAAGCCGTTCCAGCTCCTTGAGATCCCCCCCGTCTTCCCGGTCCGAACCCAGCTCCCGGTTGATCTCCTTGAGCTGCTCGTTCAGGAAGTATTCCTTCTGGGTCCGCTCCATTTTCTTGCGGACCCGGGTGTCGATATTCTTCTTAAGGGAGAGGAGTTCCTTTTCCATCTCTATGGCCGTGGACAGCTCTTCCATCACCTCCGCCGTATTACCGTTCTGGAGGTATTCCGCCTTCTGGGCGGGGGAGAGATTCAGGGAGTTGCACACATGGCCTATCAGCTTGCCCGGAGTGTCCGCCTTCTCCACATGGGAGATCACTTCCTTGGGGATTTTTCTCCTCGTTCCCGCCAGGGTGATAAAGGAATGGCGCAGGTTCTGCATGAGGAGGGTGAGACGGGCCCCGTCCTCCCCGTCGGCGGGATCCATTTCCCGAATGCGGGCCATGGGGAAATCGTTCTTCCGGGACAGGGAGGAAATCTCCGCCCGGGTCCTTCCCTCCACGAGTACCCGCATCTTGCCGTCGGGCAGCTTGAGCACCTGGAGAATATGGCACAGGGTTCCCACCTGATAGAGGCTGGAGAGACTGTAATTCTCCGAATCGTCCCTCTGCAGGGTGACGACCACGTCCCTTTCCTTTTTCAGGGCGTGGTCCAGAGCGCTCAGGGATTCCTTTTGGGAAACGAAAAAGGGAATGACCGTATGGGGAAAGATCACCATGTCCCTCATCGGTATGAGAGGGACTTCCCGTTTGAGATTACGCGGTAATTTGCCTAGTTTCATCTAATTTTTCATCATCGAACTTAAGAAACTTATCCGGATCGGTGATGATGAGCGGCTGCTTGTCCTCGGCAATCACATCCCGGGTAATGATGACCTGCTTGGTCCCCTGGATCGAGGGGAGATCGTACATGATGTCCATCATGGCCGATTCCACTATGGAACGGAGACCCCGGGCGCCGGTTTTCCGGGCGATGGCCTTCTCGGCGATGGCGTCGATAGCCTCCTCCTCGAAGCGCAGATCCACGTCGTCAAGACTCAGGGAAGCCTGATACTGGCGGAGTATGGAATTCTTGGGTTCCGTGATGATCCTCTTAAGGTCGTCCTTCTTGAGGTTGTTCAGGGCCACGTTAATGGGCAGGCGGCCGATAAACTCGGGGATAAGACCGAATTTGATCAGGTCGTCCGGCTGGAGCTGGGCGAAGGTCTCCGCCAGATCCCGTTCCTCCAGATTCTTCACGTCCGCGCCGAATCCCATGGAGTGGGCGGTGATGCGGGTCTCGATGATCTTTTCCAGACCCACGAAAGCCCCGCCGCATATGATGAGGATGTTGGAGGTGTCGATCTTGAGCATCTCCTGGTTGGGATGCTTCCTGCCCCCCTGGGGAGGTACGGAGGAGATCGTCCCTTCGATAATCTTGAGAAGGGCCTGCTGGACACCCTCGCCGGAAACGTCCCGGGTTATGGAAACATTTTCCCCCTTGCGGGAGATTTTGTCGATTTCGTCGATATAAATAATGCCCCGCTCCGCCGCGGCGATGTTGTTGTCCGCCGCCTGGATCAGCTTGAGGAGAATGTTCTCCACGTCCTCGCCCACGTAACCAGCCTCGGTCAGGGTGGTGGCGTCGGCTATGGCGAAGGGCACCTTGAGCTTCCGGGCCAGGGTCCGGGCCAGGTGGGTTTTCCCCGTTCCCGTGGGGCCGATGAGCAGGACGTTGGATTTCTCCAGCTCCACGTCTTCCTTGCTCAGCCGGTTCCTCTGGTTGATCCTCTTGTAGTGATTGTAGACCGCCACGGAAAGGGCTTTCTTGGCCTGATCCTGTCCGATCACGTAGTCATCCAGGTAGGCCTTGATGTCATGGGGCGTGGGAAGCTCCTCCACGAATTCATGGGGGGTCTCCACCTCGTCCGTCTCATCCTGAAGGATGCGGTTGCAGACTTCCACGCACTCGTCGCATATGTATACGCCTATGCCGGCGATCAGTTTTTTTACCTTATCGGAAGATCTGCCGCAAAAGGAACATACCTTGGTTTCTTTTCCCTTTCCTCGGGCCATACTATTTCTCCCTTGTCAGAATCTTATCGACGATTCCGTAATCCACCGCTTCCTGGGAGGACATGAAAAAATCCCGCTCCATATCGTCGGCGATCTTCGCCTCGTCATGGCCGGTGTTCCCCGCAAAGTAGCCGATAAGCATCTTTTTTAACCTGATGATCTCCCGGGCCTGAATGCCTATGTCCCGGGCCTGACCCTGGACGCCTCCCCAGGGCTGATGGATCATCACCCGGGAGGAGGGGAGGGCCAGCCTCTTGCCGGGGGTTCCCCCCGCCAGGAGTACCGCCCCCATGGAAGCGGCCTGGCCCATGCAGATGGTCTGCACGTCCGGTTTGATATACCTCATGGTATCGTAAATAGCCAGACCGGCCGTGACCGATCCGCCGGGGGAATTGATATACAGATTGATATCCTTGCCCGGATCCTGTGATTCCAGGAAGAGCAGCTGTGCCACGACCAGGTCGGCGGATACGTCATTTATCTCCCCGTCAAGGAAGATGATTCTATCCTTTAAAAGACGGGAAAAAATGTCATAGGCCCGCTCCCCTATGCTGGTTTGTTCGACAACGGTGGGTACAAGATTGCTGTTACGAAAATCCATTAAAAACCTCATTCAGTTAGGTTGCTAGTTTACAAAGTCATCAAAGTCGATTTTCTCACCCTTGGTGACTTTGGCTTTTTCGATCAGCCTGTCGATGAGCTTGGTCCGGCTGATCTCATTCTTAAGATAATCAATCATGCCGTTCTGAGTAAAGGTATTTTTTATATCTTCCAGCTTCATGTTGTACATTTCCGCCTGTTTACCCAGTTCCTCATCGATATCGGCATCGGAAACTTCGATGGTTTCCTTATCTAGAATATAACCCAGGATGAGCTGACTTCTCAAGTTTTTTTCCGAATCTTCTCGCCAGTCGCCCATCATATCCTCTTTCGTGCGACCCTGGGCGGTCAGAATGGGGAGAATCTGCTCTTCCGGCATGCCGAACTGGCGGATGAAATTGTTCCAGTTGTTGTCCAGCTCCTGGCGTATCATGGATTCGGGAATATCAAAGGAAGCCGCTTCGCGCAGCCCGGTCAGGAGCTCTTCGGTCATTTTATTCTTGACGAGATTGTCCACCCTCTTCTGGAGCTGATCCCTGGTGGCCTTTCTCAGGTCTTCCAGGGTCTCGTAATCATCGGAGACGTCCTGGGCGAATTCATCGTCCAGTTTGGGAAGGATCCGCTCCTTCACGGCCACGACCTTGACCTTGATCCGCTTTTTCTGGCCCGCCAGCTCGGTGATGGGGAAATCCTCGGGATAATCCTTCTCCACGATCTTTTCCTTGTCCACCTTCATGCCCTTGATCTCTTCGTCAAGGCGGTAGTAGTTCTGCTCGGTGCCCACGGTGAAGACGAAATCCTCCCGGCTGGTCCCCTCTATGACCTGGTCCTTGTCATCCACTTCGCAGTAGTTGATGGTGACGATGTTGTCCTTGGCTACGGTCTGGTTTTCCTTGTCCTGAACCACGGCGTTCTGCTCGCGCAGCTTTTCCATCTCCGTATCCTCATGCTTTTTGAGGATCTTGACCTGGGGCTCGGTGATTTCCACGCCCTCCCATTTGTCCAGGGTGATGGTGGGGAAAACGTCATAGGTAACGGTAAAGGAGAATTCCTCGCCCGCCTTCATCTCCGGCTCCCCTTCCAGAACGGGAGCGGCATAACCCAGGGGCTGCTCTTCCTTTTCCAGACCGTCCACCACTTCCTTGAAGGCACTGTCGATCAGCTTGCCCGAGGCTTCCTGCATGATTCCTTCGCCGAACTTCTTCTCTATGACGGCGGCGGGAACTTTGCCCTTGCGGAATCCCTTTATCTGTATTTCCCTGCTGTACTTGGCCAGGAGATCCTTATAGGCTTTGGAGGTTTCCTCTCCGTTTACGGTGACAGTCAGTTTTACCGATGAGTTTTCCTGTTTCTCTACCTTTTTTTCGGCAATCATCCCAATATCCTCACTTTAGTTTTATAAGGTCATTCA
>QKAI01000519.1 GCA_003246505.1 Spirochaetaceae bacterium
GTACATGTTTCTGGGTAAGAAAGTCTATGAGGGAATCGCCGGTTTTATCAAAGCCTATGTCGGGTTCAAGATCCTGCAGGTAGGAACGGGCGGTCTAGTCGGCACCTTCAAGCCGATCATCACCAGTCTGTCCGACCGCTATGGTATTACCGCCCTGGTCATCGACCCTTACTTCGGTCAGACTTCCGGTACGGAGACTCTGGACGCCTTCGGCTCGCTGCAGTTTGTAGGCTATGTCATGCTTATCGCTTTCGCCCTTAACATCGTCTATGTCGCCCTGAGAAAGATCACCAAGATCAGAACTCTCTTCATTACCGGACACATCATGTATCAGCAGTCCGCCGTCCTCCTCTGGGCTCTCTTCTGGGTGCTGGAAGCGTCCGGCGGTAACCCCGCTTCACCTCTTCTTGTTCTTATTACCGGTCTTCTCATGGGAACCTACTGGTCCGTTACATCCAATATGATCATCGAACCCACCCAGGAAGTCACCGACGGAGCCGGATTCACAGTAGGGCATCAGCAGATGTTCGGCGCTTGGCTCGCTTACAAGGTTGCCAAAAAAATCGGCAATCCCAAGCATGATGTCAACCATGTTGAAGCTCCCGGTTTTCTCTCTATCCTCAATGACAACGTGGTCGCTAATACCCTGCTCATGACCATTTTCGTGGGGGGCATCATGGTTATCCTGGGGCCGGACTCCTTTAATTACGATAAGAGCAAGTACTTCTTCGGTACTTACATTTTTGAGCAGACCGCTCTGTTCGCCGTTTACATCGCCGTGCTTCAGCAGGGAGTTCGCATGTTTGTCGCCGAACTCACCGCCTCCTTCAAGGGTATATCCGACAAACTCCTCAAGGGAGCCGTTCCCGCCGTGGATTGCGCGGTAACCTTCGGTTTCTCTCCCAATGCGCCTACCTTCGGCTTTATCTTCGGCTTCTTCGGTCAGATGATCGCCATCTTCACTCTGGTGGCCATTAAATCCCCCGTCCTGATTATCGCCGGGTTCATCTGTCTTTTCTTTGACAACGGCACCTTGGCCGTATTCGCCAACAAGGCCGGCGGAAGAAGGGCCGCTGCGATCATCCCCTTCGTCGCCGGTATGATCCAGGTATTCGGATCAGCCCTGGTGCTGACCGTACTCAAGGACGGCCCCGCTGTTATCGGCTGGATGGGTATGTTCGACTGGGCCACCCTCTGGTCCGCAGCCGTACTCCTTACGGATAAACTGGGCATCATCATCCCCATTATCATGATCCCCCTTCTGATGATCATTCCCCAGCTGCAGTACAAAAAGTACAAGGACACCTATTTCACAACCATGAGAGATACGGACGTCACGAAATAATTCGCAACCCATGGGAGGGCGGCCCGATCCGGAAGGGGAGGGCCGCTCCGTTGTAGAGGAGATATAAATGGTAAAAGTTCTGGCTGTCTGCGGTAACGGCATGGGTACCAGCCTGGTTATCAAGATGAAGGTGAAGCAGTTCCTGGATGAACAGGGAATCAGTGCATCCATGGAATCCTGTTCTCTGGGAGAAGCGGGCGGGTACATGAATCAGGGGATGGATATCGTTCTCTGTTCTAAAAATCTGGTGGGAAATCTGAATCCACCCGCTAAATCACATGTCATAGGCCTGGTGAATCTGATGAACGCCAAGGAGTTCGGGCCTCAGATCATGGAAGTCATTAACCAGTTCTATCCCGACGAGTTAAAGAAATAAAGGATTATAAAAATGAATTTACAGGAACATGTCCTGTCCCGGAAGGCTGCCCGGTTTCAGGTAGAGGCCAAGGACTGGAAGGAGGCCGTAAAGGCGGGAACGGATATCCTCGTGGAGGCGGGGACCGTAACGGAACAGTACTACCATGAAATTCTTGACGGTGTGGAAGAGCTGGGGCCCTATTTCATCATGGCCCCGGGCATGGCAATGCCCCACGGGCGTCCCGATGGGGGTGTTCTGGAGAACAGCTACGCCATCGTTACTTTGAAGGAACCGGTCAATTTCGGCGATCCCGACAACGACCCTGTCGATATACTCATCACCCTGGCCGCGGTGGATGCGAAGACGCAGAACGAAGAGGCCATCATCCAGGTGGTGACCCTTCTCGACGACGAGAAAGCCATGGCCGATCTCCGGAAGGCCACATGCATTGAGGATCTGGAGAAAATATTCAACGAATTGGAGGAGATGTAATGAACGCACCCCTTTTGCAGGTAGCTTTAGATAATTTCACCGTAGCCGAGGCCCTGGAATCTACAAGAATCCTGGCTCCCGAACTGGATGTTATAGAGGTGGGCACCCTTCTCTGTCTGGCTGCTGGGGCCGAATCCATTAAAACCATGAGAACCCTTTACCCGGAGAACCTTATCGTGGCGGATCTGAAGATCGTCGACGCCGGTGGCGAATTGGCGGGCATGGCCTTCGAACGGGGTGCCGACTGGGTTACGGTCATGTGCAACGCGGCCAACGCCACAAAGGCCAAAGCGGTGGAAGCGGCGGTGAAGTTCGGCAAGGAGATGCAGGTGGAGCTGTTTGGGAACTGGACCTTCGAGCAGGTGGAGTCCTGGAAGGAGATCGGACTGAAGCAGGTTATCTATCACCAGAGCCGTGACGCCCTGAATTCCGGCGGATCCTGGGGCGAAGCCAATATGAAGGTGGTCAAGCAGCTGGCCGACATGGGGATGGAAGTTTCCGTCACCGGCGGTCTGACCGTGGATGTGATCAAGCTTTTCAAGGGCATCCCCGTCAAGTGCTTTATAGTGGGACGGAACCTTCGGGATGCCGCCGATCCGGCGAAGGAAGCGAGGATCTACAAAGCGGAAATCGCCAAATACTGGAGCTGACCGTGTACTCCCTGGATAAGCAGCCCCTGGGGATTTATGAAAAAGCCATGCCCGGTGGAGCCACGTGGAGGGAGAAGCTCTCCCAAGCCCGGGAAGCGGGGTACGATTTCGTGGAGATGTCCGTGGATGAGTCTGACGATCGCCTCTCCCGGCTCGACTGGTCCGGAGTGGAGCGGCTGGCCCTGGTGAAGGACATGCTGGAAACGGGGGTTCCGATTAATTCTCTGTGCCTGAGCGGCCACCGGCGCTTCCCTCTGGGCAGCGAGGATCCCGTTCGGCGGTCAGCCGGCCTGGAGATCATGAAGAAGTCTGTCGTTCTGGCGGCGGATCTGGGAATCCGGAATATCCAACTAGCCGGCTATGATGTCTATTACTCCCCCGGCAATGCCCGGACCAGGGAGCTTTTCCTCCAGGGTCTGGAACAGGCGGTGGAGTGGGCTTCCCGGGCGGAGGTGATGCTGAGCATCGAAATCATGGACCACCCCTTTGTTAACTCCATAAGCCGTTTCCTGGAAATTTCCGACAGGATATCCTCTCCCTGGCTGACCGTTTATCCGGACATAGGCAATATCAGCGCTTGGGGCAATGATGTGGAGAGGGAATTCACCCGGGGCATTAATAAAATCACCGCGATCCATCTAAAGGACACACTGGCCGTATCGGGAGTCTTCTCCGGCCAGTTTAAAGAAGTCCCCTTCGGAGAGGGATGCGTAGACTTCACCGAATTTTTCCGGATACTGAACCGATTGAATTACGCCGGTCCCTTTCTCATCGAAATGTGGACGGAGAAGTCCTCCGATCCCCTGCACGAAATCCGAGTCGCCCGGAAGTGGATACAGGAGCGGATGGAAGAGGCCAGGGTATAGCCACCCCTTCCCTTGACCTCTCCGGGGAAATGTTTTAAACTATATAACAGCATATAACATTTCAAATCCGTTCCCGGAGGATTCCATGGCCAAGCCCGCTTCAAACATCCACATGTACCGGTTCATATATAATGAGCTGGTCGACAAAATTGTCCGGGGGGAGTATCCGCCGGGGAGCCGTCTCCCCTCGGAGAAGGAGCTGGCCGAATCCTATGGAGTCAGCCGCATCACCAGCAGGAAGTCCCTGGGCATGCTCGCCGAGGAGGGGCTCGCCGAACGGCTTCCCGGGAAGGGTACCTTCGTCCGCCATGCCGGGAAGGCCGTCCCCGGACCGGGAACGGCGGGTACGGGGACGGACAAAGGACCGATCATCGGCCTGGTCATGGCCGGTTTCGCCGACTCCTTCGGGGTGGATATTTTGAACGGCGTACTGGACAGGGGCGAAGAGCTAGGCTTTTCCGTGCTCCTGGCCCGCAGCCATGACAGGACGGACCGGGAGGAAAAGGCGGTGCAGAGGATGCTGGACCGGGGGGTCGACGGGCTGATCGTGGATCCCGCCCACGGGGAATTCTACAGCAACATCTTTTTGAGCCTGGTGAGCAGTAATTTCCCCCTTGTCTTCGTCGACCGCCATCTGGAGGGGCTGAAGGCGCCCTACGTGGGAACGGACAATGTCGAGGCCGCCCGGAAGCTCACCGATTACCTCTTTTCCCTGGGTCATGAAACCCTGGGGTTCGTCTCTTTCAATCCCCGGGGTACCTCGGCCATAGAGGAGCGGTTGGAGGGCTTCATGAAGGCCCATAATGAGTGTGGGATGAGTCCCTCTCCCTCCCACCTGGAAACGGGACTTATCTCCAATATCTGCGCCGGGGAAGAGGAAAAGAGGGCGTCTATCGAGAGAGACCTGGGGAGGGTGAGGGATTTCCTGGCCCGCAGCGGCACCATGACCGCGGTGGTGGCGGACGAACTGGAAGCGGCCTGCCTTGTCAAACGTGCGGCAGGGGATTTGAATCTTTCCATACCCGGTGATCTCTCCCTGGTCACCTTTGACAGGCCGGGATATTCGATAGATCTCCCCTTCATCACCCATATGAAACAGAAGGAGTACGCCATGGGAAGGCGGGCCGTGGAGATTCTGGGGGGGCGCATGGAGGGCAAGGGTGATATGGTCAGGGAATTCCTGGAGGCGGAACTGGTTCTCGGGGACAGCACAGGAAATAACGTAAAAAAACGTTGACATATGATATAACAATATATAGGATGGTATTCGAATAGGGAGCTATCTGATATAATGTAATATCATATGATATATCGCTAGCTTTCTATTCTCGAATTTGTCATTTTGCCGCAGAAGGATAGAATCAT
>QKAI01000152.1 GCA_003246505.1 Spirochaetaceae bacterium
TGGCGAAGCTTATTGAATCGGACTCCCCCTTTTCGCTCATCGACGTAAGAACCTCGGGGGAGTTCGCCGCGGGGCACATACCGGGGGCGAAAAACATCTCCCACGATATCATCGGAGGTGCCATGGGTAAAATCCCCAAGGACAGGGAGATCGTGGTGTACTGCCAGAGCGGTTCCCGGGCCGCCGCGGCCATGGGGACACTCAGAAGCAAGGGTTACACCAATGTCTGGAACTTCGGCGGCGTTTCACGCTGGCGGGGGGGATTGGAAAGATAAAAAAAGGGCTGCCGGGGCAGCCCTTTTTCTTTTTCAGGTAATTATTTGACCCGTTTGTAATTTTTGATTTCCCTACGGATCCGGTTTTCCAGCTCCGCCAGTGGAACCCGGACCTGCTCCATGGAGTCCCGGAACCGCAGAGTGACCGATTTGTCCTCCTTGGTGTCGTAATCCACGGTGACGCAGAAGGGGGTTCCGATCTCGTCCATGCGCCGGTAGCGCCGACCGATGGCCCCTCCCTGATCGTAGAAGGTGTTGAAGGATTCGCGCAGCTCCTTCTCCACGTCCAGGGCCAGTTCGGCCAGGCCGTCCTTCTTGACCAGGGGCATGATGCCCACGGTGACCGGGGCCACGTTGGGATGGAGGTGCAGCACGGTTCTCACGTCCGGCTTGCCGTCCTTGTCCTCCCCGATGGTCTCCTCATGGTAGGCGTCCATAAGGCAGACGAGGACGCTCCGGGTCAGACCGGCGGAAGTCTCGATGACGTAGGGGATGTAGCGGCTGTTGTCGCTCTGGTCCAGGTAGTTGACCTCCTTGCCGCAGAACTTGCTGTGCTGGCTAAGGTCGTAGTCGGTGCGGGAGTGGATGCCCTCCTGTTCCTCCCACCCGAAGGGGTACTGGTACTCCACGTCAAAGGCGTCCTTAGCGTAGAAGGCCAGTTCGTTCGGACCGTGCTGGTGGAAGCGCAGGTTCTCCTCCAGGATTCCCAGCTTGTTCAGATAGTAGGCCATGCGCTCCTTCTTCCAGTAGTCGAACCATTCGTCCTCCGTGCCGGGCTTGACGAAGAACTGCATCTCCATCTGCTCGAATTCGCAGGTACGGAAAATGAAGTTCTTCGTGGTGATTTCGTTCCGGAAGGCCTTTCCCACCTGGGCGATGCCGAAGGGGATCTGGACCCGGGTGGTATCCACCACGTTCTTGAAGTTGACGAAGATGCCCTGGGCCGTTTCAGGCCGGAGGTAAACGATGGAGCCCGAGTCCTGGACGGGCCCCAGGTGGGTGGAGAACATGAGGTTGAACTGGCGGGGCTCGGTCAGCTCGCCGCCGCATTCGGGACAGGTCTTGCTCTTGATGGTCTCCGGGTCCAGCTTGTCCTCCCGGAAGCGGGTCTTGCAGGCCTTGCAGTCGACCAGGGGGTCGGAGAAGTTGGCCACGTGCCCCGAGGCTTCCCAGGTCCGGGGGTGCATCATGATGGCCGCGTCGAGCCCGACGATGTTGTCGTGCATGCGGACCATTTCCTTCCACCAGATATTCTGTATGTTGTTCTTGAGTTCCGATCCGAGGGGACCGTAGTCCCAGGTGGCGGAAAGGCCGCCGTAGATCTCGCTGGAGGGATAGACGAACCCTCTTCTCTTCGCCAGGGAGACGATCTTCTCCATGCTGGCCCCGTACTGGTTGGTGACGGTGTTCGCCTTCTTCTCTTTTGCCATTCTGTTTGCTCCTTCTGTAACACACCGCTGGATACGGCACATTATGCCCTCCCTTGGCCGGAGGACAGGTCTGGTCAGTTTAGAGTTTTTCCGTTCTTTTGGGAAGCGTCCCCCAGGGCAATATTCCCGGTAAATCCCCCCTCTCCGTGGGGAATCAGGGCCAGATGGCGGTTCAGGTTGGCCGGGGTGCTGGCATCGGAGTGGGTCACGTAGAGAAGAGTCAGCTCCCCGATGCGCCCCAGATCCTCGCAAAGGGCTATGACCCGGTCCCGGTGGGCGTCATCCAGCCCCTGGCAGGGTTCGTCCAGAATCAGCAGCTCCGGCGATTTGATCAGGGACCGGGCGATAAGGGCCATGCGCTTCTCCCCGAAGGAGAGCTCCTCGAAGGAGACCCGGCCCCGGTCCTTCAGGCCGCAGAAGTCCATCCAGTCCAGGGCGGTCCGCCTCTGCATCTCCGAGAAATGGGCGTAAAGTCCCACCGAATCGTAATAGCCCGAAAGGATCACCCCCAGAAGGGATGTCCTGACCCGGTAGTTGAGCTGAAAGTCCCCGGAGAGATAGCCAATCCTCTCCTTGATCTCCCAGACCGACTCCCCGGAACCCTTCTTCGTCCCGAAGATGTGAATGTCCTGGCCGTAGGCCTTGGGATTGTCCCCGTTGATCAGGCTGAGGAGGGTGGATTTCCCCGCCCCGTTCGGTCCGGAAAGGAGCCACTTCTCTCCCCGCCCTATCCGCCAGTTCAGATCCGTGAGGATCCTCTTCTCCCCGTAGGCTACCCGGACGTCCCTGAGTTCCACGAGGGGAGCGTCTTTCAGGGAAGGATCCCTTTCCTGAACTTTGTACGGGGCCGGCGTTTCCCCCGTGTTCTCTTTTGTCCGGCGGAGCTTCTCCCTTCCCTCGGAAGCCGGTCCGGACCAGAGGAGCCGCCCCCCCTCCAGAAGGACGAGGGTATCGGTCCGCTCCGGCATATCCTCCCTCTTGCCGGAGAGAAGAACCACCCCGGTTCCCCCGGCGCTTAAGGAGTCGATCATACCCCGCAGATAGGCAGCGGCCTGACGGTCCAGCCCGTCGTAGGGATCGTCGAAGATTATGAAGTCGGCCCTCTCCCACAGGGCCCGGGCGGTCATGGTTTTCCGGAACTCCCCGGTGGAAAGATATCTCAGCCCCCGGTCCTTCAGGCGGGTCAGATCCAGATTGTCCAGAATCTCCCCGAGGAAATCCTCCTCCCCCGGGCAGGATCGGCCCTCCCTCACCCACTCCTCCACGGAACGGCCGGGATTTTCCGAACCGTCCCCGTCCAGGAAACGGCTGTCATCCCTCTCCCTCTCCTCCTCCATGACCGCCTCCTGCCTTTCGAAGGAGACGTGGCCGGGACGGACAGGGGAGATTATGGATCCGGAGGTGGGGATGATCGTACCCGCCAGAATGTTTCCCAGCAGGGTTTTGCCGCAGCCGTTCGCTCCGGTGACGAAGAGGCATTCACCCCTATTAATCGTCAGGGAGATATCCTCAAGAAGGGTGCGGCGGCCCGCCTTATAGCCCACCCCGTCCAGGCTTACCACTCCCGGCCGTCCTTTTCCTCTTCCACCAGATTCCAGAAGGCCATGACGAGGGGGTTGATCTTCCTCTTCTTCTGCATGCAGAGCCCCACCCGGTACGGCTCCAGGGCCGGCTTCAGATCCAGAACCCTCAGGTGGGAGAAAAAGGGGCTCTTCTCCAGGACCAGCCCGGGGACGACCCCCACGCCGCAGCCCAGATTCACCAGGGCCAGAATGGCCTCGTTGCTGTTGACCTGGGCGTAAATGTCGGGGGTAGTGCCCTTACGGCGGAGCCATTCGTCGGTCCTCTCCCGGGCGAGACCGCCTGAGAGCATGACCAGGGGCACCTCCTCCAGGTTATCCTTTCCCTCCACATCCAGGTCCCGGTGGGCAATGAACTGGAGGGGCGTTTTCATGATGGGCAGGAAGTCCAACGTATCGGGCATCTCGTCGGGCTTCATAATCACCGAAACGTCCACACGATTGTCGGCCACCATGGACATGGCGTCCTGGGCCTCCCCCGTTTCCAGCTTGACGTGGATATCGCCGTACCGGGACCGGAAGCGCTCGATGAAGGGGGGCAGGATGCTGTAGCAGGCCGTAACGGTGCCGTAGATGGAGATCTCCCCCTTGAGGGATCCCATGCCCCCGGCGGCCCGGAATTCGAACTCCCCCATGCGGTCCAGGATATCCCGGGCGTAATCCTTGAAGAGATTCCCCCCGTAGGTCAGCCGTACGGAGCGGTTGTCCCTTTCGAAAAGCTCGAAGCCGAAACTCTCCTCCAGCCTCTTGATGCTGCGGGTAAAGGCGGAGGGACTGAGACCGCACTTTTTGGCGGCCCGGGCGAAATGCTCCGTCTCGACCAGGGTCAGAAACTGTTTCAATTGCTCAAATTCCATATACCGCTCCCTCCTCTTGCATATTTTTCAATCAAATTTCAGCATTTTGGTGTTTAACACAATGATTATATATGGTATATTGCTTTTTATACAATAGTAGATCAGGAAAATATCCGGCGAAAGTCGCCTGTTTTCCCATTATTTGGAGGTATTCAATGAATTATTTTAACACCCTCCCCTTGCGGATTCAGTTGGAAGAGCTGGGCCAGTGCCGCTTCATGGACAGCAGTGAATTCAACGGTGTGGAGAAGCTGAAAGGTAAAAAGATCGTCATCGTCGGATGCGGGGCCCAGGGCCTCAATCAGGGCCTGAACCTGAGGGACAGCGGCCTGGATGTTTCCTACGCCCTGAGAGAATCGGCCATTAAAGAGAAAAGACAGTCCTGGAAGAACGCCACGGAAAACAACTTCCCCGTGGGGACCCAGGAGGAACTGATTCCCAAGGCGGACCTGGTCCTGAACCTTACCCCGGACAAACAGCACTCCGGAGTCATTGATGCCATCATGCCCCTCATGAAGAAGGGGGCCTGCCTCTCCTACTCCCACGGCTTCAATATCGTGGAGGAGGGCAAGCAGATCCGCAAAGACATCACCGTCATCATGGTGGCCCCCAAATCCCCCGGGACGGAAGTGCGGGAGGAGTACAAGAGGGGCTTCGGCGTTCCCACCCTCATCGCGGTGCACCGGGAGAACGATCCCAACGGGGACGGCCTGGAAATCGCCAAGGCCTACGCCGCCGGAACCGGCGGGGACAGGGCCGGGGTTCTCCACTCCTCCTTCGTGGCGGAGGTGAAGTCCGACCTCATGGGGGAGCAGACCATCCTCTGCGGCATGCTCCAGACCGGATCCCTCCTCTGCTTCAACAAAATGGTGGAAAAGGGCATCGACCCGGGCTACGCCTCCAAACTGGTCCAGTACGGCTGGGAGACG
>QKAI01000548.1 GCA_003246505.1 Spirochaetaceae bacterium
CGAAAAGATGCGAGATGTTCTACGTGAACAATCGCTGGCCCGGCGGTATGATGACCAACTTCACCACCATCAAGAAGTCTCTCCACAGACTCAAGAAGATTGAGAAGATGGAAGTGGATGGCACCTTCGAACAGCTGACCAAGAAAGAGATCGCCCGCCTTCTGAAGGAGAAGGGCAAACTGGAGAAGAGCCTCGGCGGAATCAAGGACATGAACGAACTCCCCGGCGCCCTCTTCATCATCGATACCAGAAAAGAGGCCATCGCCGTGGCGGAAGCCCAGAGACTGGGAATCCCCATCATCGCCGTTGTGGATACCAACTGCAACCCCGAAGGGATCAATCATCCCATCCCCGGCAACGATGACGCTATCCGCGCCATCAGCCTTTTTACCAAACTGATTTCCGACGCCGTTCTGGAAGCGGACAACGAAGTGGGCCTGGAAGTCATCGAGACCCTGCAGGACGATGAGGCGACCCCCTTCTCCTCCCCCGTGAGAAAGGACGACGAGGACGAAGAAGATTTTGAGGAAGAGGAGGACAACGAATAATGGCAGTAACTCCCGCTGACGTAAAAAAATTAAGAGACGCCACCGACGCCGGCATGCTTGATTGCAAGAAGGCTCTGATAGAAGCGGACGGCGATTTCGCCAAGGCCGAGAAGATCCTCAAGGAAAAGGGTCTTGCCAGCGCCGGGAAGAGGGCCGGAAGGGCCACCAGCGCCGGTACGGTTTTCACCTGCATCACCGACACGAAGGCAGCCGCCATCGAGCTTAACTGCGAAACCGATTTCGTAGCCAAGACGGATCAGTTCATCGCCACCGGTAAGGCCATCGCCGAAACCTGCGTGAAGAAGGGCTACACCGAAGTCAACGAAGAGATCGAGACCATGGTCAAGGAAGCCATCGCTATCCTCAAGGAGAACATGGGCGTCAGGAAAATCGTTCTGATGGATATCGGCGCGAATGAAATGGTGACCGAGTACAGCCACAACGGCGGCCAGATCGGCGTCCTGATCAAACTCAAGTGCGACAGCGCCGCCACTTGCGCCAAAGAGGAAGTCAAGGCCCTCGCCTTTGATCTGGCTCTGCACGGAGCGGCCTTCAACCCCTCCTATGTGAACAGGAACGCCGTTCCCGAAGCCTACATCAAGGAGCAGGAAGAGATCTTTACCGCCCAGGCCCAGAACCTGGACAAACCGGCTAACGTGGTCGCCGGCATCGTGAAGGGCAAGCTGAACAAGCACCTGTCCCAGATCTGCTTCGTGGATCAGAACTTTGTCAAGGATGACAAGATCACCGTAAAGAAAGCCATCGAGGATGCGGGCAAGGCCGTGGGCGGTTCCATCGAACTGACCGGTTACGCCTACTTCATGGTTGGCCAGTAAACCTTTCGATTGAGAGACTGCTCCCCAAGGGGGGCAGTCTTTTCTTTTTTATGCACCCCGTACGGATCGGCCGTACATCAGGAGGATGAATATGGATACTATCAAGAAAGATGGTGAAAACAGAATGAAGAAGAGCGTGAAGTCCCTTCAGGATGACTTCAACACGATCCGGACGGGAAGAGCCTCGGCGTCACTCTTTGACAGGGTCAGCGCCGACTACTACGGGACCCCCACTCCTCTGAACCAGATTGCCAACATATCCATACCCGAGGCCAGACTGATCGTCATCCAGCCCTTCGATAAGAACGCCCTGGGCGATATCGAAAAGGCGATTCTGGCTTCCGAACTGGGGCTAAACCCTTCCAACGACGGCAAGGTCATCCGCATCAACATCCCCCCCCTCACGGAGCAAAGGAGAAAGGATCTGGTCAAGCAGGCCAAGAATATGGCGGAGCAGGCGAAAGTTGCCATCAGAAATGTCCGCCGGGATATCAACGACGCCATCAAGAAGGGGGATTTCACCGAGGACGAAAAAAAGAAGGCCTCCGACGATATCCAGAAGCTGACCGATAACTACATCGCCGAAATCGGAAAGCTCTGCGATGCGAAAGAAAAGGAAATAATGGAGATATAATGGCTCCTGAAACCATGACGATCCCCCGCCACGTGGGAATCATAATGGATGGCAATGGCCGGTGGGCCGAGTCCCGGGGGCTGGCCCGTTCCAAGGGCCACCGGGAAGGGGTCACTTCGGCCAAGGCCATTGTAAAAAAAGCCGCCGATCTGGGCATCGGCTATCTGTCCCTCTACGTCTTCTCCACGGAAAACTGGAAGAGGACCCGGGAGGAGGTATCCTTTCTGATGGTGCTCATCAAGCAGTATCTGAAGCAGGAGTACCAGTTTTATATAGACAACCGCATCCGGGTCATCCATTCGGGCCGCCGGGAGGATCTCCCCGCCGACGTTCTGAAGGATATCGACATGGTGGTGGAACAGACGAAGGGGTTCACCGGACTGACGGTGAATCTCCTCATCAACTACGGCGGAAAGGACGAAATCGTCCGGGCCGTAAGAGCTCTCATGGAAGAGGGTGCGGCCCCGGGGGATATCACCGAAGCGCTCCTGGACGCCCATATGGACAACGGCCCCCTGCCCCCGGCGGATCTGATCATAAGGACCGGGGGAGACCAGAGATCGAGCAATTTCCTTCTCTGGAGCGGCGCCTATTCGGAATACTATTATACGGACAAACTCTGGCCCGATTTTTCGCCGGAGGATCTGGAAAGGGCCATGGAATCGTTTGGAAAAAGAAATCGCCGCTGGGGGGGATACAATGCCCATGAATAACACGGCCAAGAGACTTATTCTCTTCGTCATCGCCTTTCCCCTTCTGGGCGCCCTGGTTTTTCTTTTGCCCCAGAACAGCCATCTGGCGGTTAATCTTGTCGTCATTCTGGTGACTATCCTCTCCACCAGGGAACTGGGGATTATGTTCGCCCAGGCGGGATTCGGGATCAAAACCCCCTACTATCCCCTGCTGAGCGGACTTTTCCCCCTCTGCCAGTACCTGATCGTCACCGGTTACCTGGACGAGTCCATCATGACCCTCCTCCTGGTTCTCCTCACTTCTATCAATCTGATCTATCCCGTTTTCCGCCATAACAAAAAGAAGGTTATCCGGGCGGTGTCCACCGTTCCCGTGGCCATCCTCCTTCTTATCTATCCGGCGGTTTTCTTCTCCTATATCGTGAGGCTCTCCTCCTTCCCCCGGGCGTCCTACTTCCTTTTCTTCTTTATCCTGCTCGTCTATCTGAACGACTCCTCGGCCTGGCTTTTCGGGGTTCTCTTCGGAAAAAGGAAAAACGTCTTCGCCGTCAGCCCCTCCAAGAGCCGGGAGGGGTTCTTCGGCGGATTTTTCGCCTCCGTCATCGTATCCTTCGCCTTTATCGTCATCTTTCCCCGCTACATGGACGGCCTGGAACCGGGTTCTCCCTTCCTGGCCCTGGCCATGGGTCTCCTCTGCGGATTCACCACCATTCTGGGGGACCTGGCCGAATCGGCCCTGAAACGCTATACCAACGTCAAGGATTCCGGGGACATGATCATGGGCCGGGGGGGACTCCTGGACTCGGTGGATTCCCTCCTTCTCACGGCGCCGGTCTTCTACTACTTCATAGCCATCTACCTGGGGTTAGTACCTTGAAAAGAATCATCGTCCTGGGCTGCACCGGCTCCATCGGGGTCAGCACCATGGAAATCCTGGAACAATTCAGGGAGGATTTCTCCGTCATGGCCCTTTCGGCCCACTCCCACGGGGACGCCCTCCTGAACCTGAAAAAAACCTATCCCGGTGCCCGGCTGGCCCTTACCGGCTCCGAAGCGCCCCGGGAGGGAATCGATTACGCCGGTACGGCGGGGCTCATGCGCCTGCTGGAGGAGACCGAGGCGGACCTGGTGGTCAACGGGATCTCCGGCGCCGCGGGGCTTCTTCCCTCGGTCAAAGCCCTGGAAACGGGGAAGGACCTGGCCCTGGCCAACAAGGAGACCATTGTCACCGGGGGGGATCTTATCTTCGATCTGGCCCGGAAGCACGGCCGCACCATTCTTCCCGTGGATTCTGAACATTCCGCCCTCTTCCATCTGCTCCAGGGCAGAAATCCGGATGACGTGTCCGAACTCATCCTGACCGCCTCCGGGGGTCCCTTCGCGGACATGCCCCGGGAGGAGCAGAAACGGGTCACCCCCGCCCAGGCCCTGAAGCATCCCAACTGGGATATGGGCGCCAAGATAACCATCGATTCGGCCACCCTGGCCAACAAGGGGCTGGAAGTCATAGAAGCGTGGAAACTCTTCCATCTGGACCTGGACCGCATCTCCGTCCTGGTTCATCGGCAGAGCCTGGTCCACTCCCTCATCCGGACTAAGGACAACGCCCTTTACGGCCAGTTCAGCGCCCCGGACATGAAGCTGCCCATCCAGAACGCCCTGTTCTATCCCCGGCTGCGCCCCGTGGAGGCGGCCTACACCGATCTCTGCGGCCCTCCCCTCACCTTTGAGAAGCCCGACCTGGAACGCTTTCCCATGCTGGCCCTTGCCTATCGGGCCGCCGCTATGGGGGGAGCCGCCCCTACGGTTTACAACGGGGGGAACGAGGTGGCCGTGGCCGCCTTCCTCCGGGAGAGAATCGGCTTCACGGAGATCGCCGACGTGACCCGGGCCATGCTGGAGAGGGATTGGACCGATCCCTGCCGCACCCTGGAGGGAATCTTCGAAACGGATCGTCTTGTCCGGGAAAGGGCGGAACAGTTCATCGGGGAGAGACATTGAGCGTCCAGGGCCTGGTGCAGATTTTTCTGGGACTTCTGGGCCTTACCGTCGTCGTCACCGTCCATGAACTGGGACATTTCGCCGCGGCCCGACTCTTCCGGGTGGAGGTGATCACCTTTTCCGTGGGAATAGGCAAGAAACTGATCGCCCTTAAGGGAAAGCGCACCGAGTGGGCCCTCTCCCTCCTTCCCCTGGGAGGTTACTGCCGCCTGAAGGGGGAGCAGAATTTCATCCAGGCCTGGGAGGAAAGGAGCGACCATATTCCCTATGAGGAGGGGTCCCTCTTCTCCGCCCCCTGGTGGCAGCGTGTGATTCTGGCCCTGGCCGGCCCCATGGCGAACATCCTCTTCGGAGCGATCC
>QKAI01000464.1 GCA_003246505.1 Spirochaetaceae bacterium
GGTTATATCCGACAGGGGATCCGCATCGATCAAGCCTACCCGGTGGCCCTTCTGGGCCAGATAGATAGCCAGGTTGGTGCTGGTCATGGTTTTGCCGACACCGCCCTTACCCGAAGCGACGGCCAGGGATTTTTTCTTGATCGATTCCAGTATGTCAGTGCCCATGCAGATCTCCTTCTTATATTGTCGGCTTTTGCCGCGGGGAGTTTAGCTGAAGTGGTTAGTGGTTAGTGGTTGCGAAGTTTCGGAAAAGGGGTAGTTGCAAGTTATGATTTTAAGGATTATAGTATTTTCATGGATAAAAATATTGCAATCTTATGGGATATAGAAAACGTAACCCCGGGCAGTACGGACAATCTCTTCGTCCAGTCCCTTTTCGATTACGCCGAATCCCTCGGCAGGGTCGTTACAGCCTATGCCTATGCGGACTGGAGCAAACCGGGCTTCCGCTCCCTCGGGCCGATTCTGGCCACCTACAACGTCTTTATGCTGCACGTTCCCTACAAAAGGGCCCGGAGCAACAAGAACGGGTCTGATATGCAGCTGGTCTCCGACGCCTTCGATCTGATGCGTTTTTTCCAGCACATCGACACCTACCTGCTCATCACCGGGGACAGCGATTTCCGCCCCCTCCTCAGGAGCCTCCGCAAGTCGGGCAAGGAGATCCACATCGTCTGCGATTTCAAGACCGCCGCCAAGGACCTTCTGGAGCAGGCGGACAGTTTCAAGGACTACCGGGAACTGAGGCCCGATGAGGACGACGACGACAGCGAAGAGGAACAGCCCAGCCCCTCCGGCAGCCGCATCAATACGAACCGTGAGTACTGGTACGAGCGGCTGGCCGAATCGGCGGCCCAGCTGCAGCGGGACCAGAAGACCTGCAACATGGGGACAGTGAAAATTCAGATGAAGATCCTCAACCGGGGCTTCGACGAGAAGAAACTGGGATTCCGCCAGTGGAGCAACTTCATCGCCGCCGCGGTGAAAGCGGGCTATGTGACCCTCAACGAAGAAGAGAAGGGCACGGAGATCATCCCCGGCAAGGGGTATGAGAAGAACCGGGAGAAGGGTTCCCTCCAGGGGGCTTTCCGGATTCTCGTGGAAACCCTCCAGGAGCTGGACAACGGGGGGGCGCCGGGCTATCACCGCTATTCGGTGCTCTCCTCCCGTCTCAAGGAGAAGAAGGTGAATATGCGGGATCTGGGATTCAGCAAATTCAAGCTTTTCATCTCCTCCGCCGAGGCCCGGGGTCTGGTAGAGACGAAGGTAGAGGCCTTTTCCAGTTATCTGAAGCGGCAGGTCTAAAGGGGACGATGGCCGGCAGAAAGCGATTGATTAGCATAGAAGAGAAAACGCAGCGGCTTTTTCTCTTCTCCCTGGTAAACTTCCTCATCATTCTGCCAGCGGTTATCTTTATTTCATGGGGTTTCCGCCTCTCCCGCACGGCGGATGAACAGAACCGGAATCTTCTCCTTAAGATCAATAGCTATATCTTAGCCCTGAATCTGCTCAAGACGGAGGACAATCCCGGGGTCAATGATGGGATTCTCTCTCTGGCCGAAGAAGTCAGGATAGATTTGCAGGAGCTGCATCCCCTGATCAGGGAGAACCTGACCTTTCCCGAACCGGAGTTCCGGAACGGGGAGGAACTGAGGGCCTATTATGACAGGATCGTCTCACTGGCAAAGGCCCTTCGGGACAACAGCAACCGCCTTCAGACCTTTCTGCTCTCCATCATCGGGATTCTGCTCTTCCTGTCCGGTGCCTTTACTACTATAAATATGGTGGAGCACCTGCGGTGGAGGATGTATAACCGCCGATACATGGACGACATCCGCCGGGGGATCATCGATCTTGACCATATCCTCCAATACCGTCCCGCCGAGGAGAGGGAGGATTCTGACATACGGGAGTCCCTCCACTTCGGCAAATATGTCGCCCAGATAGAGAAGAATATCGAGTTTAATAAAAGGATACAGGAACTCTCCGTCTTCGGAAGTCTTGATGAGATCCTCAAGTACGTCTTCTCCCTTCTGACCGTCCGCATGCCCTGCGACCGGGTGGCCCTGGCCTTCATTACCGACGGCAATCTGGTCACGGCTGAGACCTCCTACTCCCTCTATGGCAAGTATTACCTGGAGCCGGGATTCGCCCTCTCCCTGGAGCAATGCTCCCTGGGAGCGGTCGCCGAGTCGCGGGAGTACCGTATCATAGGGGATCTGGAGGAGTACGGGAAGGGTAAGAACAGCCTCTCCACGGCCAAACTCCTCCAGGAGGGGCTCCGGTCTAACCTGACGATACCCATGTATTTTCAGAAAAAGTGCATCGGCTTCTTTTTCATCGCCAGCAGGGAGAAGAACAGCTACGCCGGGGATCAGGCGGATTACGCCCGGCGCATCGTGGATCTTCT
The DNA here is from genome assembly GCA_003246505.1 of Spirochaetaceae bacterium. Lineage (GTDB taxonomy): Bacteria > Spirochaetota > Spirochaetia > DSM-2461 > DSM-2461 > SZUA-368. Next base: position 2,411 of record QKAI01000464.1, read on the forward strand.
GAAACAGAAGCTATACATCGAATTCATTCTCCAGAATATCATTGCCGATACCTCCAGGGCCTTCGTAACCCTCATGGATGAGAAGGATAATGAGACGGCCCAGCACATAAAACGCATGTCCCACTACTCCCATATCATAGCCAGAAGATACAGCGACAGCTGCGAAGTGCTGCCCCCCCGTGAGCTCCGTGAGATACTCCTCTACGCCCCCCTCCACGATATCGGGAAAATCGGCATACCGGACAGGATACTGCTGAAGGAGGGAAAGCTGGACGAGGGGGAGATGGAGATCATGAAGAGCCACGTACAGATCGGGGAACGGGTGATAGAGGACATCAACCGGCGCCTGTCCCGGTCCTTCTCCATTCCCGCCATGACCACCGCCGTGGAGATCATTGGGGGGCACCATGAAAAATTCGACGGCACCGGCTATCCCCGGGGTCTCAAGGGGGAAGAGATCCCCCTGGCCGGACGGATCGTGGCCCTGGCCGATGTGTTCGACGCCCTGACCTCCCCCCGCCCTTACAAGGATGCCTTTCCCCTGGATAAGGCCCTGGACATTATGAAAAACGGCATGTCCGGCCAGTTCGATCCCCGGCTCTTCCAGTGTTTCATGGAATCCCTGGATGAAATCAACCACATAAGGGAAAAATACGGGGAACTCTGATCCGCCCTATTTCCGATAGTCCAGAATATCCCAATGATTCGATCGGGCCAGTTTTTCCAGGGCCCGGTCCGGATTGACGGCGACCGGGCTGCCCACCATGGAGAGGGAGGGAAGGTCGTGGATGGAATCGGAATAGAAGGCGCACTCCCCGGGGTCGTAATCCATTTTCTTCATGTACGATTCCACCAGTTCCCTTTTGCCGTCATCGAAGGCGACGGGACCGTCGAACTGGCCGTTCGTTTCATCCTTGTCGTTAAAGCCCAGCTCCGTGGCGATAAGGTGATCCGCCTCCAGATAACGGTAATAGGGCTCCACCACAAAACGGGGACTGGATGTCGCCAGAATTACGGGAATGCCCGCTTCCCGGTACTCCCGGATCAGGGCGACCATCTCCTCGAAAAGGTCCTTCTCCCGGTATTTCTTGAAACTGAGTTCCCCCATGGTATTCAACCGCGCCCGGGAAAGGCCGTCCATCCCCTCCATCATATCATTGCAGTTATTCAGACTCATGGTGCCCTTCTTGTATTTGAAATAGGGCCTGACAATGGAAAAAATGAAACGGAGAGGCACGGTTCTTCTCCTGAGGTTGTAGACTATGCAGCGGATGGCCGTCGAATGCCTCGTCAAAGTATGGTCGATATCAAAGAAGGCTGCCTTAACGTCTTTTTTCAACACGGTCCTCCAAGTTCGCCGGGTCTATATACTCCATCCTCTCCAGCTCTTTCCGGGAAACGCGGCTTTCCAGCAGAAGCTCATCGGCCAGGAGGGCGTATCGTTTCATAAGATAGGAGAGGATGATGACAAATCGCGCCCGGCGCATCGGCTCCAGTCCCGCCACGGGGCGGTCCCTCTCAAAAAGGGGAATATGCACCCCCTCGTGGAGATAGAAAAAACGGTTCCTGCGGTTTCTCTTGAGAAGCCTTCTATCCAGCTCCAGCTCCTTCTCCACAAAATAACGGGGGACCGTGGCCACCGCATTATCCAGGCGAAACTGCAGTATGGGAAGAATATCCTGTTCGGGTAGCTCTATGAGGAAGGAAAGATTACCCCCGTCCTCCCCGTGTTCCATGGAAAGGCGGGCCCCCATCATCTCCGTATTGTGGCGGACCAGGTTCAGGCCGATTCCCCTTCCGGCGAGGATGCCCGCCTCGTCCCGGGTGGTGAAACCGGATCGGCAGAGCGTATCCAGTAGGGATTCCCCCTCCTCGGAGGCCCGCCTGATTTTCTCCAGGTCCAGACCCTTCCCGTCATCGGAGAACCGGATGATCCTTCGATCACCCCTCTCTTCGGCGGCCAGGGTGATTCGCCCTTCCCGGTCAATTCCATGGGTAAGGCTGTTCCTTATCAGCTGCTGGAAGATCTCCGTCAGGGGCTGGATCCAGCTGAGGGAGAGCATCAGGTCCCCCCCGGAAAAATCCAGTTCCACCCGCTTTTTCTCCCTTTCCCCCATTTTCTTCAGATAGAGCTCCGCCCCGGTCCCCAGGGATTTGAAGGGTTCGTACATGAGGGAAGTCAGCACCCGGTCCATAGCTCCGGCCAGTTCCCCGATTCCCCCCTCCCCTACGCCTTTCCGGAGTTCATCCAGATAGTAGCGGATCTCGTCGAGGCGGTCCATCTCCACGTTCACCGGATGGCGGCACACGTCCTGGGACACGGTCAGGATATCCCCGTCCCGATCGCCCTCCTCCCCGGGGGCATAGGGTTCGATGCGTATTTCCGTAATCCGGTCCACGTCCATGGCCCGCCGTATGGCATCCTTCTTCTCCCCGGTGGTCACGTAAAGAATGAACCGGGAGAAATCCTCCTCACTGTCCAGGGAGGGAATCGTTTTTATGACGTTAAAGAGGTATTCCAGATTGTTCTGGATGAGAAAGGCCCGGGCGTTTTTCATAGGTTCCGCCGGATCGATACGGCAGAGGACGCGGTAAACCGCCTCCCCCCGCTCCCGGGCCCTGTCCATGATCATGCTCTCCCTGGGGGTGAAGATATCACTG
>QKAI01000356.1 GCA_003246505.1 Spirochaetaceae bacterium
AATATGACAGCAACCCGGGAGCTGGTGACAAATGAGATCCTCGTAACGTGGAATGAGGGGGAGGATACTCCCACTTCCCTCCTTTCATCCCTCAATGTCTATCTGGATTTCCTCACCGGCTTCGACCGGTTCCTGGCCCACAGCGCCGGATGGGACTGCGAAGTCAATCTGGTTCTGGACGGGCTGGAGGATCGGGGCTTCCGTTTCTCCCTTACCTACAATCTCCTCCCTTCGCCGCAGCTCTATCTGGGGCAGAGCGAAGCCATGGGGGATATTCTCGCCTGGCTGGAGCAGATGCACGGGGAACTTCTGGGCCGCATGCTCAATCTTTCCGTCCGGGACGAGCTGGAGGAACTTCTGAAAAGGGCGCGGAGGCGGGCGGAAGAAGCCTCCCTGGACAGGGAGTTTCTCTTCTCCCTGGAACCCGGGCCCCGGAGGATCGCCTTCCTGGAAAAACGCTTTTCCGAACTCCTTGCCGCCCGACAGGAACTGTCCGGCCGGGTCGCTTTGAAAATCTTAAAAAAGTAGAGACCTTCTATGGAATTCGGGGAATCTCCGTACTATGATATAAGAAAAATTTATGAGAGGAGGAATGTCTATGTCCGATATTGATGACGACACTCTTTCCCTTGATGATCTCGAAGACGATTTCGACGATGATGACGACAAGGATGAAAGCTGGGATGATAGTTACGATGATCTGGATTCGGAAGACTGGGACGAGCTTTACGGCGATGATGACGAAGAGCTGGACGGCGATCCCTGGGATCTTAACTGATCGGAAATGGGATTAACGCAGGACAGACGCCTTTTCTATGATAGGCTGAAATACACTATCATCGACTCGGAAAAGGAAGAGCTGGATGAGATGCTCCGGACCCTTATAAGGAAGGACAATTCGGAGCAGATCTACCGGGAGATTTTTGACGGATGCTATATAGACGGGTCCGGTGAGATCGTGCGGGAGGGTTTCTTCTCCGATCCATCGGGGGCCGTCTCCCTGACCTATGCCATGTACACCCTGCTGGCCTACGGTCCGGAGGATTTCCCCCTGAAAAGGGAGATCACCAGCATCCGGTTCATAGCCCCCGAAGGGGGTGGGCCGTCGGCACTCCGCTTTCCCCGGCGTCTGGACTTATTCCCCCGCCTGGAACAGCTGGGCCTTGTGGGATGGGATACCGCCGCGGTGCCCAGGGAACTGGCCAGCTGTACCCGGCTCAAATACCTTTCCCTGCGGAACAACCGGTTCTCCACCATTCCCGAGCCGGTGCTGCACATCCCCGGCCTGACCCATCTGGACTGCAGCTTTAACCTCCTGGAAGAACTTCCCCACAACATGGATTTGCTCTCCTCGCTGGAAACCCTTTCCTTGAAAGGGAATAAGCTCAGTTCTCTGCCCCCCTCCCTGGGGCGGATGGCCTCCCTGAAATATCTGGACATCAGCTGCAACAGGCTGACCGAATTCCCCCCCTTCCTGGAGAACCTGAGGGGGCTTCAGATTCTCAACGCCGCTTATAACGAACTCACCGTCGAGGACGAGGCCCGCCTGGAGAGTCTTGCCGCGGCCCGGTAAAGCCTATATAATAGGTCTATGAACAACACCGCCCAGATCAATCCGGGAGAGAGACACTACGGGACTGATCACTACGTTACCCCCGCCGGTACCAAAAGACACATCAGAGATATCCTGACCTTCGGAAACCGCTGGAGTTTCTACCTTGCCTATTTTTCCGTCGTATACCGGCTCTGGCGTCTCGCACGGAAGGACAATCTCTCCTACGATGCCTATACCCGCATCAGCAAGGGGATCATGGACGCGGTGGAGAGCCACAGGGGCACCGTGGAAATCGAGGGACTGGACCGGATTCTGGAAAGCAAACAGAATTTCGTCATCGTGGGCAATCACGTCAGTTCCCTGGAGGCCCAGACCCTGGCCACCATGCTCAATACGAGGACCGTGGCCTACGTCATGAAGGAGAGCCTTCTCACCACCCCCTTTTTCGGGCCCATCATGCAGCGGGTCAATCCCATTCCCGTGTCCCGGAAAAATCCCGTGGAGGATCTGAATTCGGTCATGGAAAAGGGCTGCGAATACCTGGCCAAGGGCTATTCGGTCATCATTTTTCCCCAGGGGACCCGGTCCGCTGTGTTCGATCCGGCGGCCTTTAATAAGCTGGGGATCCGGCTGGCCCTGAAGGCGGGGGTTCCCTGCGTTCCCCTGGCCCTGAAAACGGATTACTGGGGAAACGGCAAAGTCCTCAAGACCTTCGGCCCCACCCACCCGGAGAAGCGGGTGCACTTCGCCTTCGGGGAGCCGATCGTTCCCACGGGGAAGGGCAGGGAGGCCCATGAGCAGGTGCTGGCCTTTATTACGGGGAAGCTCAAAGAGTGGGATTTCCCCGTCCGGGAGGGCTGATGTCCGAACTCTATATGGTGGCCACCCCCATCGGCAACCTGGAAGACATCACCTACCGGGCGGTAAGGATCCTGGGGGAAGTGGACTATATCGCCTGCGAGGACACCCGGGAAACCCTGAAGCTCCTGAATCATTACGGAATAAAGAAGCCCCTGCTCAGCTGCCGGGCGGCCAACGAGAAACAGAGCGCCCCGGGGCTGGTGAAAATGCTCAGAGAGGGAAAGACCATGGCCTACGTTTCCGACGCGGGGACACCGGGCATGAGCGATCCGGGAAAGATTCTGGTACGGGAAGCCCGGGATGCGGGTATTCCCGTCATCCCCCTGCCCGGGGCGTCCGCCTTTTCCGCCCTGGTGAGCATTTGCGGATTCCCCGGTAAGGCGGTGACCTTCGAAGGCTTTCTCTCCCCCAAAAAGGGTAAGAGAAAAAAGAGGCTCCAGGAGCTGCTGGAGAGGGAGGAAGCCTTCGTTCTGTACGAGTCCCCCTTTCGCATTGTAAAGCTGCTGGAGGATCTGGCGGAGCTCTCCCCCGAGGCTAATGTGCTTCTGGGAAGGGAAATAACTAAGAAATTCGAGGAAATTTGCGAAGATTCCGCCGCCGGACTATTTGCAGAGTGGGAAAAACGCAGTACAATTAAGGGTGAGTTCGCTATTCTTGTTTCCCGGGGAGCAGGAAAAAATGATTAATGTTATGGTGTTTCTGTCGATACTGTAACTACTGGAGAATGAAAGGAGTTCAGTGGCTATGAAGATAAATGGTATAGGGCCGGTCGATCCGGTTTCCAACTACAACAAAGCATCTCGTTCCGGGAAGACAGCAGCCAAAAATTCATCCGACTCCATCAGCGTCTCCGAAGAAGCCAGAAAGACGGCGGACCTCTTTGCCATATCGGAACAGGTAAAGGCGACTCCCGATGTCCGGCTTGACCGGATTGCCGAGATTAAAGCGAAGCTCGAAGACCCCAACTACATCAACGACCGCGTTGTCGAGTCCGTTGCCGATTCTATCATGGATGTTTTCGGTATCTGATTTCCCTAATACAGGAGCAGAAAGGCAGAGGATTCCTCTGTCTTTTTTTTTCCCTTCGGAGTGACCTATGGCAGATTTGAAGATGAATATACCCCCGGAAGTGATTATCGGTTCCATCAACCGCTTGGGGGACGAGGCGGTTTTTCTGGGGAGCCGGGTCCTGCTGATCGCCGACTCGGCCCTGGGCGAAAGCATCGACAACGTCAAGAATATCCTGGAGAGCCGGGGCATGAGGGTGCTGCTCTTTTCGGACATCCAGCCCGAGACGACCACCTTCTCCCTTTCCGATTCCCTTTCCATGGCCCGGGGAAGCCACGCCAACGTCATCATAGGCATGGGGGGCGTGAAAACCCTCCATCTGGCCCGGGCCACGGCGGCCCTGGCGGTGGAGAAGATCTTCGTGGAGGATTACCTGCAGGGATCGGTCCGCCCGGTCAAGGGGCTTCCCTACATAGAGGTGCCCTCCTCGGGACGGGATCCCTTCATGTTCCGTTCCGAATGTTTCCTCACCGAGCACCGGGAGCGTTTTTCCCGGATCTGCCCCATGCCCGAGGAGAGCCTGCAGCTCGTCTTCATCGACCCCCTCTTCCTGGATTCCTACTCCGGGCGCTATCTCTACATGACCATGATGGATATCCTCCTCCACAGCGTGGAGGGGTTTCTCTCGCCCCGGGCGTCCTTTTTCTCCGACGTGCAGACCTCCCAGGCCATCTCCCTCGTTTCGGCCCAGCTGGGATTCCGCAAGAACCCCCATGCCGGTCTGGAGCGTTACTCCCGGGTTTACGAGGCCTCCCTCTTTTCCGCCTACGGTACCGCTTTGAACGGGTGGGGCGCCGCCACGGTGCTCTCCTACGTCATGAGCGGCTACACGGGCAAACCCAAATCGGCCATCTCCTCGGTCATGCTGCCCGTGCTGTTGGAAACCTCCTTCTATCCCAGGGATGAGAAGAAGGCCTCCCTGGCGGTCCTATGCCATCACGACCCCATGCCGGAGGATCTGAAGACCCTTCGTCCGGAGGAGGTGATGCGCCGCTTCCAGGGCCTCCACGAGCTGCCCTCCCGTTTCTCCGAGCTGGGTATCACCGCGCAGCAGCTGAGCGAAACCGCCTCCCTGGCCTACTCGGTCCTGGAGCCCCATATGCCCACCCTCACCCAGGAATCCCTCTTCGCCATTCTCCAGGCCGGATTCTGATGATCACCCTGCGCAAGCTGGTCTCCCTCAAGGGGGGTACCAGAATCAGGAAGTACATACGGCTCCTCCGCACCTTCGAGGAGCAGATCCACGGGCAGGAGGGGCCCTCCCCCGATCAGGTCTACCTGAGGGGGCTCCTGGGGGTCATCGCCGAGGACGGGGAGCTGGCTGCCTCCCTGAGGAACCGGGCGGGTCTGCTCTCCGTCAATCTCTGGAATGACAGGTCCCCCGATGACCGGGAGATCCTCCGGGCCTGCAACGGCCTGAGGCATGCCATCATGGGGGAACTGAATATGGAGCCCGGGGACTGGGACCTCCTGGAAGTGCCCGGACAGGACGGCACCGGGGAGAGGCTCTCCCTCCCCATCTATCTCTACCTGGAGGATATCCGTTCCCCCTTTAACGTGGGGGCCA
>QKAI01000381.1 GCA_003246505.1 Spirochaetaceae bacterium
CCCTCTGCTTGAGCAGGTCCCCCATCTTTTCGGGCACCTCGGTCCAGCAGTTGGCGTTGTGTGCGTAGTCGATGCGGAATTTTTCCCCCTTCTCGTTCAGATGGCGGATGAGGCGCACCACCAGTTCCATGTCCTCCCCCACGGTGTCCTTTGCCAGGGAGCCCGCCCCTGTCATGTAGCCCCCGATGTCCACCACGTCCTGCCGGTAGAAGGCCCCGAAGGCGCCGGAGATGATCATGAGCCCGTTCATGCGGGTCCAGCCCAGGCGCCCGGTGATGAAGGACCTCAGGTATTCGATGGTCTGGTACCGGGCCAGGCGGTTATCGGAGAGATGGATCTCCTTGATGGAGCCGTTCCTGGTCACGCAGCCGTTCACGGGGATGATGTTCCCCCCTATGGCCACGGTCTTCTCCGGATGGTTCAGGATGCGGAACATGAGCCGGGTCAGGGCCTCCGGCTCCAGGAGGCTGTCCGCGTCTATGCTGCAGACGTACTCCCCCCGGGAGGCGTTCAGCCCCACGTTCAGGGCGTCCGCCTTGCCCCCGTTCCTCTTGTTGATGACCAGGAGATTGGGAATGGTGTCATTCTTATAGATGCCCAGGACGGGAGCCGTTCTGAGCTGGCCCGAAAGGGAGTAGTCCACCAGTTTCAGATCGAAATGCTCTATGAGCCGTTCCATGGTCCTGTCCCGGGAACCGTCATTGATCACGATTACTTCCAGATTGGGATAGTTGAGGGAGAGGAGGGAGTAGACGTTCTGGACGATGGTGGTCTCCTCATTGTAGGCCGGCGCCAGGATGGAGACGGAGGGCATGAGCCCCCGGGCGTTGAGAAATCCCTCGTCCACGCTGCCCCACTCGTCCTGCTGCCCCCGGATGGCGATCCAGGACTGGACCAGAAGGAAGAGATAGACCAGATTGATGGCTATGGTATAGACGGCGAAGGCCTGGTGATACATGAGCAGAAAGGCCACCACCCCCTCCTCACCCGTCATGAAGGGCAGATAGGCGCCCTGGGTATAAAAGAAATAGGCCAGGGGCAGGGTTACCACGAAGAGGATCATGAAGACCATGATCATCCTGTCCTTGCGGGTCAGCTGCATCCTGGCCTGCTTCGCCTCCTCCTCCGGCGGGCCCAGCCGCAGCTGGTCCTTCAGATCCTCCTTGAGGAAGAGCTGGCACTGTCTCCTGAAGGACCCGTCCTCCCCGATCAGGGGTACTATGAGGGCGAGGAGTTCCTTTTCCAGGGTGAGATTCTTGTTGTCGTTGAGAAAATTGATGAGGGGTGCGCTGAATCCCAGGCGGACCGCATCCCTCAGGAGCTCCCCGATGCCCTTGCGATCCTCCCCGTTCAGACGGAGGATGAAGTAGGAGATCCGGGAGGCCAGGACGGCGGCGTATCCCCTTTTCTCACTCTCCCCGGTGCTTTCCCGGTAGCGCTGATAGAGCAGGGGGACCAGGCGGGGCGTTTCCCCTAACCTCTCGGTGAGCCCCGCCACGACGGAACCGTGGAATTCCTCCCGGCCCAGATACCCGGCGGTCTCCTCCTTCCCGGGGAGAAGGCTGTTCCTGAAATAGAGGAATACCGCTTTTCCCTTCTGCCGGGAACGGGAGGACCGGATGAGGAACTCCAGGGATTCCCGGTCCCCGTAGGACTCCATGAGAACCTCCGCCGCCTCCTCCGCCAGCACCTCATCCCCCTCCAGAACCATCTTCTGCAGGTAGGAGTGGTACCAGGGCCGCATCTTGGAACGGGCGGCCTGGATGATGATCCGCCGGGTGTCCCGGTCTTCCCTCCCCCGGTTCGCCTCGACCCAATCGTCCAGGATCATATGCCTGTCCCGGAGCATGCGCAGAACCCAAAGCCGGTAGTTCTCACCGGAATCGGACATGCTGTCCCGGATGATGTCCACCCCCTGCTTGATATCCCTCTCGCAGAGGTTCTGAACGATCCTCAGCTTGAGAAGCATGGATTTTTCCCGGCCGAGTGTCTTTCTGAGCAGTTCCGGCTCGCTTATGGGACCGATAGCCAGGAGAAGACCGACGCCGCGGGCCCTTTTTTTAAAGAATCGGCTTTTCAGAAGGGCTTCCACCCGGGGAAGGATGTCCCAGCTTCCTACCAGTCCGGTAAACTCCCCGTTGATCGCCTCCGGGACGATCACGGACTGCTCCGTCTTCGCCCAGGCGTTCAGGAAGTCGAAGCGCTCCCTCCCGGTCAGTTCCCCCGTATCTTCCAGGTGTCCGGAGACAAGGGAACGGCGGATGAGGGATTCCTGCTTCGCCCTCCTTCTCCAGGCCCGGCGGGAGAGGAATTTGGTCAGAAAGGTGGCCAGGAGAATCGCCCCGTCCAGGAGGATGAGAATCCCCATGAGGGCGACGACCAGGGGGCTGAAGCCGCTCATGATCCGCTTTCCCCCCGGGTGAGGGCCCCGACGATGCCCCCGATTTCCGAAAGCATCACCGGTTTTCTCAGATTGTGCAGAACCCCCAGTTTCTGGGCCCTTTCCACGGAGTCCTCCGATTTGAGGTGGGAGAGAAAAAGAAAGGGGATGTTCCTCAGATCCTGGGACTGGAGCATCTTCTCCCTTATCCGGAAGCCGTCCATCTGGGGGACCTTGATTTCGGAAATCACGAAGTGGGGGCGGTAGATATCCATGAGATGGAGAGCCTCCCCCCCGTCGGTGCAGAGATGGGTGGTAAAGTTTCTCTGCTCGAAGTATTCTATGAGGATGCGGGCGCAGAGGAGATCCGAGTCGATAATGAGCAGGACACGGTTCTCGCTGATCTCCTCGTCCGCGTCGGAGCTGAGGCAAAGGGAGTGGGGCCCCATGATATCCAGGAGCTGAAGGCGGTGGCGCAGGATCCTGCCCGCCAGATCCGCCCGGTTCTCCTCCCCCGCCGGCAGGTCTTCGATCCTCACGGCCGCCACGCTGCAGGTCATGTCCTGAACGAAATCCCGGGACTCCCGAATCCGGTTCTGCAGCCGTTCCAGAATGTCCTCGTGAACCTCCCTGGCCCCGTCGGGGAGCATGAAGAACAGGGTGGGCCCCGCTTCTCGGAACAGATAGGTATCCTCGGGCTTGACAGCCTGGAGCTGGGAGGCAAAGGTGGCTATAGCCCGGTCTCCCTCCTTGAACCCGAAGGTATTGTTAAAGGTTTTCATGTTGTCAATGCGGAAACAGGCTATGGTCCCCTTCGGATTGCCCTCTATGAAGTGGGGCAGAAAATTCTGGAAAAAAATACCGTTGTAAAGCCCGGTGATGGGATCGAGGATCTTCTCGTCGCTGGAGAGGACCAGCTCCTCGTTCAGGGCGAACTGCTTCAGGGCCCACTCCTCCTCCTCCTTTTCACGGATCTCCGGATAGGAGAGATTCTCCCGCAGAAGATCAAGATACCTTCCCGCATTTTCCGTTATCAGGCATCCGTGCTGGGGAAGGATGTTTCTGATGGAGAGATTTCCCAGCCTTTCCGCTGCCAGGGCGGTCTCTTCCGCAGAGGAGAAGAGATCCCTCAGGCCGACGCTGACGCCCCGGTAGTAGGATTCGTCGGCGAAAAGATGGTTCCGCTCCCCCCAGGCTCCGAAGAGATGGGAGGAGAACAGGGTCTGGGTGAGGGGATCATAGGTGAGCAAGAGACCCGGGGCATTCCGAAGAGTCAGGGGGATATGGACGAGCCCCCCCGCCGCTTCGAGACTTTCCGATCCCTCAGAGAGGGGGGAGAGAGGGGAAAGGAGGCCATAACAGCCGATGAAGGGGGCGTTCGCCCTGTGGAGGATAAGCCGCCCCTGGAATCCTTCCTCCTCCCAGGCGGGCAGGCTGGAGCAGACGTCCGGCTCCCGGTCGGAAAGGACCAGGGCGGTCAGGGCCTCCCGGGGGGCCACCTTCTCCGCCGCCCGAAGAACCGCCTTGAAATCGGACCGGGGGCCCGGATCGATGATAAGGGCCTTCCCGTTCCTGTAGATCATGTAGACGTTGGCCAGGAGGGATCCGAAGTTGTCCTCCGTTCCGAGCCAGTATACCGATTCGGCGATCAGCCGGGGGGCAAGGGTTCGTTCGGTCATGGGAATTCCTTTACGAGGACCAGTTTTTTTCTTTTCTCCCCGCTCTGGAGCAGGAGGGAGGAATCGGTACCCCCGCCGATGAGAAAGGAACCGTAGCCGTTCTCCCGGTAATCCTCCATCCGGGGGTCCTCCCGACGGGACCAGTCGAAGTCGGGACCGAAGAACTCGAGATAAATGACCGCCCGGACGGTGGAGATTTTCCAGGAGAGGAGAATGTTCTCCCGGGTATAGGAGATGCTGTTGCTGCACGCCTCCATCAGGGCGATGGTCAGTTTGAGGGAGATCTCTTCCCGCTCCGTTCCCAGGACCTCCTCCAGGTCCCGGAGAAAAGTCTCCCGTATCATCTCCAGGGAGGAGGAATTCCCCCTTTCCAGGGAGAAGAACTTCTCCTTCTCCGGGTGGGGCTCTTCGGCGGTGATCCTCAGGGCCACCGCGGTGACATCGTCGTCAAAGGAGCCCTCGGAGTAGAAAAAGATGACGTTGATCACCTTTTTCAGGAGGTCCTCCGGGCTCAGATAGCCGTGGGCTTTCACCAGCATCTGCAGCCTCTCCGTGCCGAACATGTCCCCTTCCGAATTCTTTACCTCCGTAATCCCGTCGGAGTAGAAGAGCAGCAGGTCCCCCCGGGCGAAGGGAAGGAGAAAGGGCCGGTAATCCTGTCCGTCCACAAAGCCCATGGGCATGTTCGCCCCCTTGACGCTCCAGCAGGAACCGTCCGTTTTGTCGTAGTAGAGAAAGGGGGTGTGCCCCGCATCGATAAAGTGGAGCAGGGACTTTTCCGTATCCAGGCGACAGTAATAGAGGGTCAGGAATTTCCCCAGATCCATGAGATTGGTCCCCACCAGATCGTCCACCATTTCCAGAACGGTCTTTATGTCTCTCCGTTCCTCCCCCACGCCCCTGCGGATGAGGGACTTGTAGTAGGAGGCTTTCACCGCCGCCGCCATCAAAGCCGCCGGCACCCCCTTGCCCATCACGTCGCCGATGA
>QKAI01000252.1 GCA_003246505.1 Spirochaetaceae bacterium
AAATGTGTGATGAAGACATCCCTTCCCTCTCCCAGGAGGGTTTCGCTCCAGGAGAAAATTTCATCAAGCCTTCGTACGTAATAGGAAAGATCAGCCATCTCTCCTTGAATATCGCGCCTTTCCTTCAGTCCCACCAGATGGAGTTGTAACAATTCCAGAGTTTGGATAAGTTCCTCAGCCTTATTATTCCCCTCCCCGTAACGATACTCCAGAACAAGGCGGGAGAACCTTTCCGTCTCCAGCTGAAGATTCACCGCATGAGTGAAGTCTTCATGGAGTACGGAATATCGGTATCTGTTCTGGGATTCGCGAAAAAAGGTTCGGAAGGGAAGAAAAAATAAAAGGGAGAAGATAATAGTCATGACAATCATCATCGGAATGGTGATTCCCTTTTTTTCCATGTCTTCTCCTTCCAAATATAATATTATGACATGGAAGGTTCTAATGCAAATATTATCGGGCGGCTATCATGATAAATCCGCCCAGGGCCAGATTGTCGTCGGTAAGGGCAACCTTCCTCTTCAGGACCAGAATATTCTCCCTGTAGGCGGCGTAGAACCGGTAATCCGGTTTTGATCGGTAAAGGAGATTTTCCATCTCGAAATAATCGATGGCCTGCTTAACCGTAGTCGGTTTGATGAAAACTTCCCCCTCCGGATAGTAATAGGCGGGAAGTACGGTAACCAGGGTCCACTTATTCAGTTGAAAAGGGGTGAGGAGAACGTCGAACATAAGAAACCCCTTTTCCCTGTCCCCATGGAGCAGTTCAAAAAAAGCATCGGAAAGCATGATACGCTCATCGGCGGTACTGTTCTTCATGAAATCCCTGAATCGGACCTTTTCGAAAACGGAAACAACCGATGCCAGACCTATGAAACGGCTTATCTCGGGCAGGATCCCTTCCGGCCGTTCGAAACTGTCCGGATTGAGGATTTCCCGGGCCAGGGAGTACATCTTTTCGGGTTTGTGCTTTCGGGATATCTCCCCCATGGCGGGATCGGAGAATCCTCCGGGATACCGGCGAAGGAAATTCTCCCGGGCCAGCCTTATTTTCTCTTCATTCAAAGCTCAACTCCCCCTGTCTATCAGTTCGGGCATAAAAACGCGCTGCACCGTAACGCCTTCGTGATCCCTGTTCCCTATCAACTCCATTATTCCCTCCGCCGCTTCCGTTCCCAGGCGGCGGGAGGACTGGTTTATGGTGGAAAGGTTAAGAAACTTCGTGGGAAAGATGTCATCGTACCCTATAAGGGACACCTGGGAATCCATATCCCGTTTCGCCTGAATTCCCCCATAGGCCATCTCGTCGGAGAAGTAGAAAATACCGTCCAGATCCGGGTCGTTCATGAGCCTCTTTGAAAGCCCGTAGGTTTCCGAGCCATTGGGAATATTGATCTCCGAATAGACCAGGGGGTAGTGCACCGAATTCACCCTGTCGGCGAATCCTCTGAACCGGTCCTTCTGCTGCAGTGAGGTCTCCGCCTCCCCGATGAGTATGACATTGCGGCAACCCCTTCCCATGAGATAATCCGCCGCCAGCCGTCCCCCCTGATAATTATCGTAACGGACGAAATTGATCCCCTCCCCATAATAATCCACATGGAGATAGGGTAGGCGGTGGCTTCTCAGAAGGGATCGGTCCTTCTCCGAAAGGGGCCTGTCCCCGAGTACGATCATACCGGCCATCTGATGCTCCACTATATGGTTCACCGCGCTCTCATACTCCTCCTCCGTATTGAAGATCATCAGGTTGAAATTTTCTTTTTTGAGACGATCATGGAGGGCTTTGAGGATTTCATAGAAAAATTGATTCTCCAGGAGGGGGACAAGGAGCCCCACCATGGAGAGGGAGCGGTTACGGGAAACGAGCATGCGGGCGGCGCCGTTGGGGACATAGTGCAGCTCCGATGTTATCTTCAATACCCTTTCCCGGGTGGTTCCCTTCACGTTGGGATTGTTATTCAGAACTCTGGAAACGGTTCCAACACCGACTCCTGCTCTTTTTGCGATGTCCTTAATCGTGAATTTACTGCGCCCCATTGTTCCATCTTACCCCTAATCAGGAATAAAGACAATGATGGGAAACCCTTCACCTCCCCTTCATTTTATCAGTGCAAAGAACAGACAATCACCATGGGAAAATACCAGGTTCGGGAGTAAGTTATTACGATAATTCAACTAGGAGGTAAACCCATGAACTTTATTCAGCATAACCCTTTACTCGTATCCGGTTTCATGTATTTTACCATTACCGGTATTTTTTCTCTGATCTCATTTATATTAAGAAAAGGGCATCTCTCCCTGGGATTAATATTATTCCCCGTAACCATACTCCCCCCTCTTCTTCTCTTCCTCTCCGGCTACTATATCGTCCCGGAGCAGTATATCCTCGGCATCGCCCTGCCCTTCTGGTCCCTGGTAAAAATTCTGCAGACCCTGAGACGGGGAATTTATCTTACCCTCCGTCCGGAATGGATTATCAAGGCGTCCCTTGCGTGCTGGACCGTGCTGCTGCCCTTCGCCCTCTATCTTACTTCACGGCCGGTAAGGCACAAGGGGAGTTTAACCCTGGTCGCGCTGCTGCTCATGGGACTCTCTCTGGGAGGGGAGATCCTGAGGAAAAGAAAAAAAATAAAAACCTATTGGGGACCCTTTTACGAAGTCTTCCACCCGGGAACACTGCCCTATATATGGGGTATGTTCCTGATATCAACCCCCCAGCTGATCGGCATGGAATGGTTGTCCCTGACCGGTCCGGTGCTTTATACGGGCCTGGTGCTGCGGCCCTGGACGGGGCTGCTCCGCAGGGATAATACCGTCACGGAGCAAGACGAGGAGCCGGAATATAACTTTCGGGATACTCCCAGTCTCCTTCAGAGTCGTCATCGGGAAGATTATTACGGAGCCGGACTGTAACCGGCCGATGGTCCGATACCTCCCGGGAGGCCGCTTTGTCATCGTTCCCGTAAAGGTCTTCGTCAAAGGAGTACAGGGAGATTTCCGTGGTGACTTCCAGGGAGGCGGGTCCGATCCATATATTGTCATAACTGGAGGCATCGGAGACGGTTGTCTTAACCGAAGGGGAAACAAGGGGGATGTAGGGATCCATCTCCCAAGCTTCGTCATCGCCGGGGAGATTGAAATCGCCCAGGAGGAGAATGTCCTCCTCTTCTCCGTTTTCCCGATCCACAAAACGGATCACATCATCGAGCAGGGAAGCCTCACGGCGCCTCTCCTCTTTGCTGTCTCCATAAATGGAGTGGATGGTGACGATGGAGAAATCGAAGGTTCCCGTTCTGAAATGGGCGACGAAGGGTTCCCGTATAAAAAGATCCTCCCCGTCTATCAGGGTGTAGGGGGCTCCCAGAAGGGTAAAAAGTTCCGTCCTGTAGAGAAAGGCATAGAATTCCTTAACACCCCGTCCGACTGGAAGACTCAGGACATAGTCCCAGCCTTCTAGCCTCTCCATGAGCCGGTCCAGAACCCGGGAATCACGAACCTCCTGCACCGCGACGAAATCGGATCTCTCCAGTATCGAAGCGATGACATCCAGTTCATGATCGTCCCGTGAATTATCCGACAGGATGCGTATGTTCCATGTCGTCAGGTCCTGGGCCGCCAGGGGGAGCAGGCAAAGAAGCAGCACCCCCGGCAGGAGAAGTCTCCCCATTAAAGCTTGACGACGACCTTGGCGAGGGCGGGATTCTTTGCGATATTCCCGGGAAGGGCTTCGGCCCTGGCCTTATTCACATAGTCCCTGTGCTGGAAGGTATAGGTAAAATTGGTATGAACGTCGTAGGTGCCCTCCACAAGGGCGTAGGTGTCCTCGGTCATGACCAGTTCCTCATCGGTGGGTATGACGAAAACCTTAATGGGAGAGTCGTCGGCGCTGATGCAGGTTTCCGCGTTCCTCGTAATGCTGGCGCCGTTCTTTTCCGGATCAAGCTTAATGCCCATGGATTCCAGACCCTCAAGCATGGCATTGCGATAGACGGGGTTCATCTCCCCCACGCCGGCGGTAAAGACGATAGCGTCGGTACGGCCGATAGCGGCCATATAGCTGCCGATGTATTTCTTGACCCGGTAGGCTTCCATTTCCAGGGCGAGTTTTGACCGTTCGTCCCCCTCCATGTAACCCTTGTGGACATCTCTCCGGTCGATGAATTTTTCCGTGATACCCAGGATACCGGACTTTTTGTTCATGACCGAGTCGATCTCCTTGGGACTCAAGCCGGTCTCTTCCATGATGTAGGGGATGATGGCGGGATCGATGTCGCCGCAGCGGGTCCCCATGATCAGTCCTTCCAGGGGGGTCATGCCCATGGAGGTATCGTAACAGCATCCGTCCTTGACGGCGCAGATGGAGGAACCGTTGCCGATATGGCAGATGACCACGTTGGTATCCTTCGCTTCTTTACCCAGGAGGACGGCGGCTCTTTTGGAGGTGTAAACATAACTGGAGCCGTGAAAGCCGTAGCGCCTCACGTCGTACTTCTCGTACCATTCGTAGGGAAGGGCGTACATATAACTCTTGGCGGGCATGGTCTGATGCCAGGCCGTATCCATGACGGCGCAGTGGGGCACGTCGGGAAGCACGGCCTGTGCCGCTTCGATACCCATGACATTGGGGGGCATGTGGAGGGGTCCCAGGTGATAAAGCTCTTTGAACTTCTTCAGAACCTCATTATCGATGATGACGGATTTCTTGAAAGTCTCTCCCCCATGGAGAACTCTGTGTCCAACGGCTTTGACGTCCTTGAGATCCTTGATACAGCCGAACTCCTCGCTCACAAGGGTCTCCATGACCCACTGTATGGCCTCCTTGTGGGTGGGACAGGCCCTCTCCCCTTCAAACTCCTCTTTGCCCTTGGATTTATTCTCCATATTGGACATGGCCTGGCCGATCCGTTCTACGAGGCCGACTCCCAGCACTTCCTTTTTATCCCAGTCGTATACCTGATATTTGGCAGAAGAGCTGCCGCAGTTCAAGGTCAAAATTACCATAACCCATCCTCTCTTTACAATTTTACAGAAATAAGA
>QKAI01000352.1 GCA_003246505.1 Spirochaetaceae bacterium
CTTAAATATCGTTCCGATTTCCAGTTTGGAGATGGCCGAAGCCACGTTCAGGCACATCCCCACCGGGGGCGTCACCAGACCCACGGCCAGGCCGGAGATGAGGATGACGCCGAATTGAATCGCACTGACCCCCAGGGCGCTTGCTATGGGCAGAAAGACGGGAGTCAGCAGCAGGATCGCGGGACTGACATCGATGAAGGTTCCCGCCGCCAGGATAATGATATCGATAACAAGCAAAATAAGGAAGGGGGGAAGATTCAATCCGAGTACGGAAGCGGCCATTAATTCGGGTACCCTCTCTATGGCCAGAATCCATATGTACAGTTTGGAAAGGGCTATGATGATCATGACGTTGGCGCTGGTGAGGATGGACTCTTTGACGATGGCCGGCAGCTCTCCGATCCTGAGCTTCTTGAAGACGAATATCCCCACGATCAGGGCGTAGAACACCCCCACCCCGGCGCTTTCCGTGGCCGTGGCGATGCCCAGGATGACCGATCCGATGACGAAGACGGGCATGATCAGGGCCAGGAGGGCCTCCCGCACATCCAGAAGCTTCTCCTTCCGGGTCAGGGCAATCTCCTCCCGGGGATGGCCGTTCCGGTAGGAGATGATCAGGGTGATGACGAGCATGATGACCCCGATCATGAGTCCGGGGATGGCGCTTCCCAGGAACAGTTTCCCCACCGACTCCTCAGCCGCCAGGGCGTACACCACCATGGGGACGCTGGGGGGTATGATCATGCCCATGGTGGAGGAGGCCACCGTAATGCCGCTGGCGTACTCCGCCGTGTACCCCTTCTTTTTCATTTCCGGAATCAGGACGGCCCCCACGGAGGCCGTATCCGACACGGAGGAGCCCGAAATGCCCCCGAAGATCATGCTGGCGAGCACATTGACCAGTCCGAGGCCGCCGCGGAGACGGCCGACAAAGAGGAGGGAGAAATTGATGAGCCGGGCCGTGATGCCCCCCGCGTTCATCAGAAGCCCCATCAGGGTGAAGAGGGGGAGGGCGATCATGGTGTAGGATTCCATGCCCGCGTAAAGCCGCTGGGGCAGGATGGTCAGCAGCTCCGGCCGTATGAAAAGGAAATAGAGAAAACCGGAAAAGCCCAGGGAGTAGGCGATGGGCACTCCCAGTATCAGAAGGACGGCGAGGCTGATAAGCAACAGGGTCATGTTTCGGAACCATCCTTTCCATGGGCATACTGCTCCAGGGCTTTGGTGATATTGAAGAGGGCGAAGAGGCTGACCAGAATGCATCCCAGGGGAATGCAGATCTGTACGGTCCACATGGGGATTCTCATTACGGGAGAGGCGGACCCTCCCACCTTGCCGATCCAGTTGAGGCTCAGATGGGCGATAATGATATTGATAGCTCCGATGATCAGCTGCCCGGCGATTTCAGTTATGAGTCTCAGGGGGGGGCTCAGATGATCCTTGAAATAATCGATTTTGATATGGTTCCCCTTTCCCAGGGAAACCGCCGCTCCGAAGGCGGTGGTGTAAATGAAGAGGAACTCCATCAGTTCGTTCCCGAAGATGATGCTGCTGTTGAAAAGATATCTCAGAATGACCAGCAGCACCGTAAGAACAACGATCAGGGCGAAGGCGAGGGTCACCAGGAATTCCAGGACCCGGGATATTCCCCCTTCAAGCCCCTGCCATGTCCTAAGGATTTTTTTCATAAAATTCTCCCGAAGCCGGAACCGGAGCTGAATCTGCCCCGATTCCGGCCTTTATCAGTTCCTTTCCTAGTAGGTGCTCAGTTTATTGATTTCATCCCAGGTGAAGTAACCCTGGTCCACATAACCCTGGTACACCGGCTTGGCCGCCTCGATGAAACCTTTCCGCGCCGCGGGGGTGATATCGTTGACTTCCAGGTTGGCCTTGAGGGTCTCCAGATAGCTGTTCTCCGACTCCAGCCAGATCTTGTTGGAGTAATTCATGGCGTCCACGGCGGCCTTGTCGAATACGGTCTTCAGATCCGCCGGCAGGGAGTTGTACCAGTCGGGGCTTACGAAGAAGGGGTCCGGATGGATCTGCCAGTTAACCAGGGAGAGGTATTTCTGGGCTTCGTAGAATTTCATGTCCACCGTGTTGGAGAAGGGGTTCTCCTGGCCGTCCACCACGCCGGACTTAAGGGCCATGTAGGTTTCCGTATAGGCCACCTGCTGGGGGTTGGCTCCCAGGGTGGTGAAGGTTTTGATGGTCATATCGATGGGGGGGGTCCGCATCTTCAGACCCTTGAGGTCGTCCACGGTCTTGATCGGCCTTTTGCTGTTCGTTATGTTCCGGAATCCGCCGGCCACGCCCGTGGCGGGTATGTAGAGCCCGTTGGCGAGGGAGCCCTTATTGATATCCGCACCGAAATCGCTGTTCATAGCCTTGATGACCTGATCGGTGGAAGAGAACATGAAGGGCAGGGTGTAGATAAGGTATTTGGGATTGGCCCTTTCGAAAAGTCCGCCCCGGCAACCCTGGACAGTCCCGAGCTTTACCATGTCCAGGACTTCCGCTTCCTTGCCCAGGACGCCGTTGAAGTAGAGTTCCACCTGAATCCGGCCGTTGCTGGCCTTCTCCACCTCTTCCTTGAAATAGACCATGGATTTACTGCGGGGATGATTTTCCGACTGGGTATTGGCGAATTTGAAGACGTAGGTTTTCTCCGCCGCCCCGCTGCTTGCCGCTTCCTCTTTCTGCCCGTTCGCAAAAATCTGACAGAGCGCCAGAACCGCAACAGCCAACAACATTCCTGCTTTTTTCATAAAACTTCTCCTTTTAGTTTTTCATATGAAACCAAGTTTCATATAACAAACACTTTAAAACCAATTCTCCTATCTGTCAATGAAAAATCCTGTCCGGGCTTAATTCCCGCCCATCTCCCGGGAGAGGCTGCCGGCGATGGAACGGACGATGTCCGCATACTCCCCGATCCTGTCGGAGGGGAAGGAGAAGGAGGTGGCCGTCATTCCCAGGGCGCCGATGCATTTCCGGTCCGGCCCCCAGACGGGGGCGGCCAGGCAGCGGACCTCGTTAAAGAATTCCAGGTCGTCCATGGCGTAACCCTGATCCCGCACCCGGTCGATCTCCCTCTGCAGGTCATCCAGGTCGGTTATGGTGTGCTCCGTTTTCCTGTCCAGCACTTCGCCGGCCAGAAATTCCCTGACCGGAGCGTTCACCCCGTAGGCCAGCAGGACCTTCCCGTGGGAGGTGCAGTGCATGGGGAGCAGGGAGCCAATGCGGGAGACGGGTTTGATATGCTGGGGGCTCTCCACCACTTCCAGGATCATGCTCATCTTCCCGGAGAGGACCGCCAGGTGGGAGGACTCCTTGACCGCGGCGGTCAGTTTCTCCAGATAGGGAAGGGCCCTGGTCCGGATGTCCCTCTTGGCCAGGGTGGTCAGGCCGTAGTGGATGAACATGTAGCTGAGGCTGTAAAGATCCCCCTTCTTTTCGACCCAGTGGTTCCTTTCCAAGGTCTGGAGAATCCGGAATACCGTGCTTTTCGGCTCTCCCAGGGTGGAAACGATCTGGGTGAAGCTGATGCCCTCGCCGTTCTGCGAGATCAGTTCTATTATGGCAAATGTCTTTCCCAGTACGGGTATCTGGTATCTATCATCCACTGGCGGGTACCTCAGCCCCCTATTATTGGACTAATTTTCCCCGGGAGTCAACCGGAATAAATTTGACATCCCCCCGGAAATGGCTTAATATGGCAACGTTGCCATAGGGAGGAAACATCGCCTTGAACCACCTGACCATGACCGATATAGCCCGTCTCGCCGGAGTCTCCCTCACCACCGTGGGACGGGTCGTCCGGGGGAAGGGCTACGTGTCCCGGGAGAAGAGGGAGGCCGTGGAAAGGGTGATCGGGGAGACGGGCTACGTCCCCAACAGGGCGGCCCAGGGCCTGAAGAGCAACCGCACCAACCTCATCGGCCATCTGACCGTCCTGAACCCCAACATGCTCTACGAACAGATCAGCCGGTCCCTGAACCGGGCGGCCTCGGAAAGGGGGTATCAGGTCCTGACCTACACCGTTGACAGGGAGACCGGGGACCGGGGCAAGGTGCTGGACGAACTGATCGCCCAGAGGGTGGCGGGCATTGTGATCACCTCCTGTCCCGGACTCAGCGGGGAGATGCTGGGGAAGGTTCTGGGAAAGCATATCCCCCTGGTCATGATCGAAAGAACCATCGAAGCGGAAGGTTCGGACCGGATAGCGGTCGCCGACCTTGAGGGGGCCCGGGAGGCGGTGGACTATCTCTTCCGCCGGGGTCACAGGAAAATCGGTTTCGTCGGGAAAAACCCCGATCAGGAGGTGGAGGCCAGACGCCTCGCCGGTTACCGGGAAGGCCTCGCCGGAGGGGGAATCCCCGAAGACGAAAGCCTTGTGGTCCTGACCCGGTCCTACACCGTGGAAGAGGGGCGGGAAGCGGGAAAGGCCCTTCTGGACAGGGCGGACAGGCCCTCCGCCGTCTTCATGACCTCCGATCTCCTGGTCTGCGGTTTTCTCCAGGCCTGTTACGAAAGGAATCTGAGGGTTCCCGATGACATCTCCCTGGTGGGTTACGACAACACCCTCTCCATGATGCTCTCACCCCCGGTGACATCGGTCAGCCTGGAGATGGGGGAGCTGGGGGAGAGGGCGGTGGAGCTTCTGATGACCCGCGGGGAGAATAGGGAAGGGGAGAGCCGGGAAGTTCTGATCAGAACGGTTTTGATTGAGAGGGATTCGGTGAAGACCCTTTTTTAACTTTGCCAAAAAAAAACGGGGAGGTACGCTCTTGGACAGGGACGATTTAATGAGATATCTGAATGACAGAAATCAGAATTGCCGGCTGGAGACTATGGATGTGGAAACGGGGGAAAGGAGGGTCCATAAATCCTTTGACCGGGTCATAGAAGCGCCCAACTGGACCGGGGACGGGGCGTTTCTCATCTATAACAGCGGGGGACTGATTTACGATTACTCCCTGGAAAAGGGGGTGGAGCGGAGGATCGATACGGGAATCGCCGTCAACTGC
>QKAI01000441.1 GCA_003246505.1 Spirochaetaceae bacterium
CGGCGGGATCCTTTCTCTTCGCAGCCCTGGGAGCTCTCATCCTGCTGCTCATACCCTCCCAGATCAAAACCCGTCCGGACCAGGCGATAACCGCGGCCACTTTCCCCGGGATTCTGGCGCTCCTCATTCTGGGCGGCTCCCTTCTGAACCTTATCAGGGACGGACTCCGCCTCCTGCGGCGGGAGAAGATCCCCTTCCTTGAGCTGAACCTCCTTACGGAGGTCAAGGCCCTGATCCTTCTCCTTTTTCTGGTCGTCTATGCGGTCATGATGCCCCTGACCGGATTTATTGCCGCCTCGGCGATCTACGGGATACTTATGCTCCTCTTCTTTCGGGTCAGGACCTGGCGCTCCTATCTCCTCATAATTGTCCTGGCCGGTGCCATCGGCTCTCTCTTTAAATACGTTCTGCAAGTCAGACTCCCCTGAAGGATACCCTATGAATCTCTTTATCGAAGGTCTGGGACAGCTGTTCCGGCTGAACAATTTCATCGTCATGAACATGGGACTGCTCCTGGGGATGATCTTCGGCGCTATTCCCGGTCTGACGGTCATTCTCTGCATCGTCCTTTTTCTGCCCTTCACCTATTCCATGGGCGCCATCCCCTCCTTCATGTTCCTCCTGGGGATCTACTGCGCCGGCAGCTACGGCGGCTCCATCTCTGCCATCCTCATAAAAACACCGGGCACGCCCCACGCCACGGCCACCATGCTGGACGGCTATCCCCTCTCCCAGAGGGGTCTGACCCGCAAGGCGCTGAACCTCGCCCTGGTCGCCTCGACCCTCGGCGGAATGATCAGCGCCGTGGTGCTCCTCTTCCTCGCCCCCCAGGTCAGCCTCTTCGCCAGGAACATGGGGACGCCGGAGTATTTCCTGGTCTGCGCCTTCGGGCTCACGATCATCGCCGGAGTTTCGGGGAAAACCCTGACGAACGGGATCGTTGCCGGAGCTCTGGGCCTTTTCATCGCCACCATAGGCCTGGATCCCATGACCGGGAACACCCGGTTCATCTTCCGGAATGTGAACCTCTACTCCGGATTCGATCTGGTCATCTGCCTCATCGGGCTCTTCGCCCTGAGCGAGGTCCTGAACAAAAGCGAAAAAACGAAGAAAATCAAGGATGTGGATCTCCACCGGGAGGACAGGGAGAGGAACAGGCTGACCCGGGAGGATTACAAAAAGATCGCCCGCCCCGCCCTCCTCTCCTCCCTCATAGGGATCGTCATCGGGATCATCCCCGGAACCGGCGCCTCCCTGGCTTCCTTCCTCAGCTACGACAGGGCGAAGCGGATGAGCCGGACCCCGGAGGAATTCGGCAAGGGGTCTCTGGAGGGGATCGCCGCCGCGGAGACCGCGAATAACGCCGTCACCGGTGCGACCCTTATACCCCTCCTGACCCTGGGAATCCCCGGAGACGCCTCAGTGGCCATCATGCTGGGGGCCCTGATGATCAACGGGCTCACCCCCGGACCGAAACTCTTTTCCGAGCACGGGGTCACCATGTACGCCATCATGGCGGGACTGGTTTTCGTCAATATTTTCATGTTCGTCCAGGGGAGATTCCTGACCCGCCTCTTCGCCCGGGTCATTCGGATCCCCCTTCCCATTCTGACTCCGGTCATCGTTATGTTCTGCTTCGCCGGCGCCTATTCGGTCAAGACCTCCCTGTTCGACATCCATGTGGCCCTGGTGTTCGCCGTGCTGGCCTATGTGATGAACAAGCTTCAGTTTCCCGTCATCCCTGTCCTCCTGGGGCTGGTTCTGGGCCCTATCGCCGAGGAGAATTTCCGTCGGTCCCTGATTCTTTCCGACGGGAACTGGGCCATATTCGCATCCTCCCCCTTTTCACTCGTTCTGCTGGGAATCATCCTTCTCTCCCTTCTTTTCATTGTGAAGGGTAAAATCCATGAATCATCCGAGGAAAAATCCTAATGAAAAAGCCTAACATCATCTTCTACTTCTCCGATCAGCAGAGGGCCGACACCTGCGGCTGCTACGGCCAGGATCTGAACGTTACGCCGGAACTGGACGCTTTGGCCGGGGAGGGAATACGCTTCGA
Source organism: Spirochaetaceae bacterium (assembly GCA_003246505.1). Taxonomy (GTDB): domain Bacteria; phylum Spirochaetota; class Spirochaetia; order DSM-2461; family DSM-2461; genus SZUA-368. Next base: position 2,060 of record QKAI01000441.1, read on the forward strand.
GTACGCCTTTACCCCCCAGCCGGTCTGCGGGCCCTGCCGGGCCCTCTTTCAAACGGGACAGTACCCCACCACAACGGGCTGCTTCCGGAACAATATCGCCCTTCCCGCCGACTGCCCCACCCTGGGGGACTACTTTACCGAGGGGGGATACGAAACGGCCTATGTGGGAAAATGGCATCTGGCCTCGGAGGGGGACCTGGAGGCGGAGCCCACCGTCAATTACCACTACAGCGCCGTTCCCCCGGAGAGGAGGGGCGGATACCGGGGCTTCTGGCGTGCCTCGGACGTCCTGGAATTCACCTCCGACGGCTACGGGGGCTATCTCTTTGACGAGAGCATGAAAAGGCTGGACTTCAAGGGATACCGGGCGGATTGCATGGGGGACTACGCCCTGGATTTCCTGGAAACCCGGGACAGGACCCGCCCCTTTTTTCTGACGGTCTCCCAACTGGAGCCCCACCATCAGAACGGAGCGGGCCACTACCAGGGGCCGGTGGGATCCCGGGAGGAATTCGGGAACTTCACCCTCCCCGGCGATCTGAGGGAAGCCGGGGGTGACGCCCGGGAGGAGTACGCCGACTATCTGGGAGCCTGCGCCGGGGTGGACCGCAATCTGGGCCGCCTGATCCGCCGCCTCAGGGAGGAGGGGATCTATGAGGATACGGTCATTATCTACACCTCCGATCACGGTTCCCATTTCCGGACCCGGAATCGGGACGGCCATCTGAACGGCTACGACGACTACAAAAGGACCGGTCATGACGGAGCCCTGCGGGTTCCCCTGGTCATACGGGGAGGCGCCTTCCGGGGAGGCCGGGTCATTTCCGATCTGGTCAGCACGGCGGGCCTTCCCCGCACCCTGCTGGCCATCGCCGGGATCGGCGAAAGGGTGCCCATGATCGGTGAGGATCTGGCCCAGGTCGCCGCGGGCATGCGGACCGGGGAGAATGAAGTCTTCGCCCAGATATCGGAGAGCCGGGTGGGCCGGGTCATTCGGACACCCCGCTACTGTTACGGGGTTTTCGCCCCGGGCCTTCACGGCGGTAAATACGGAGCCAGCACCCTTTATGCGGACGACTATCTCTACGATATGGAAAGGGATCCCCATCAGCAGCATAACCTCATAGGAGCCGTGGAATACGGCGATGCGAAGAGGGAGCTCAGGGAAAGACTTCTCCGCTGGATCAGGGAAGAGGAGATGGGGGGGGACAGCTCGACTGTGCGGATTATTGATTAATCGGTTTGACAAGGGGGAAAAGCCCCTGTAGGCTTAAGCCATGAGCTCCCACGCCCCCGATTTCAAGGATTCCCTGCCCCCTCGGAAAAAATATCTACTCGTAAGCAACTACCTGAGGCGGTTCATCGACCAGCAGAAATTCACTGTGAACACCCGTCTCCCCTCGGAGGAATTCCTCTGCCGGAAATTCCAGGTGAGCCGGGAAACGGTGCGCAGCGGGATACAGCTCCTCCGGGACGAGGGCCTGGTCTACTCCGTCCGGGGCAGCGGGACATTCTTCGATCGCAATTTCGCCATGAAGGATCGGGGAGGGGAGAAAGCGTCCCGGACCCGCATCGCCTTCATCACCCAGGGGTACGACTACCACACCAGTTCCAATCTCATGCGGGGAATCAGGCATGAGCTGGACAGGGATTCGGTGGAGCTGAAGATCTTCGTGACCGACAACAGGCTGAGCAATGAGCGGACCTGCCTGGAAGCCTGTTCCGCCGGTTTCGACGGGCTGATTGTGGACGGGGTCAAGGCAAGCATCATGAATCCCAACCTTGACTGCTACGCCCGGATCGACAGGCAGGACATCCGGCTCCTTTTCTTCAATAACTACTACATGAACATGCCCTACCCCAGGGTGATCATCGACGACGGGGCCTGCGCCGACGCCCTCGTCAGCCGGCTGACCGGGGCGGGGCACAGGCATATCGCGGGAATTTTCATGTATGACAACTACCAGGGACAGCAGAAGTATAACGGATTCATGCGGTCCCTTATAAAATACGATGCCGAATTCCGGGACGAATACGTCAAATGGTGCATTTCCGAGGACTGCTTCAACACCGGCGCCTTCCCCAGGAACCTATGGAATTTCCTCCGGGGAATCCCCAGAGCGACAGCTCTTGTCTGCTGCAATTACATGCTGCTGGACATAATCCTTAAACTATTCGAAGAAAAGGGTATCCGCGTACCCGAGGATTACTCGGTGGTCTGTTTCGACTACTCCGCCAGGGACTGGGAGACAAGCCGCATTACCGCATCCATCCACCCCGGATTTGATATGGGCCTCAAGGTGGGTGAGAATATAGTGAAGATGGTGGAAGACCGGGATTACCGCAGCCATGATTACTCCCATGTCTTCCCTCCCCGGATACACGACGGGGAATCGATTCTGAATTTGAAGTAGCCCCCCATATGGCGATCAATCTACCCCGGCGAAATACCCGGCAAGGGCTTCAACCGATTTCTTCGGTTCCTCGACGGAGGCGGGCACATCCCAATCGGTCCATCGGTAAAGGATCGTCTGCTTGTCAAAACTGTCGGGAAGCAGGCTGTAGCTCTGTCTATCCTCGTCCTTTATATATCCGTAAATCCTTATGCCCGTGCTCCTGAAAGTATCCAGCCCGTCCCTTTCCGGTATGATCCTGAACCGTCTGGGATCGTGGAGCACCGTTCCGCTGGAGGGATCGCTCACATTAAGCAGTCCCCAGGGTATCCTCAGGGTAAAACCTCCCCTGTCCCTGTGGAAGGAGTTCCGGATCTCATCCAGGGGGCCGGAATGGAGTTCCCCCCAGTCGGTATAATAGGGTTCGAAATAGCGTCCCCCCTCGCTGACCCAGGCGCCGTTTATGAGTATCCTTATCGGCTCGACGGTCTGCCCCTCCCGGAAGGAACTGGCGCATTTCCCGTTCCCGATGTTGTAATCCGCAGCGCCCCGTACCCGTGCGGTACCGGTTCCCAGGTTAGTTTGATGTGTTCCGGACCGGGAAGGAAGAAGACGCCCCTTTCCCGGGAAAAGGTATCCAGGCCGAAGGTGACGGTTCCCCTGAAATCCTCCGGCAGTCCGGAGAGATGGAGATAGAGATGGGATTCGGAACCCCAGACATAAAGGGTGTAGGGCGAATTGTCGGACCAGTAGGTGATACGGCCCATGACGGAATCGGCCCTCCGGGCGAGGATGCCGTAATTCTGCTCCGGGTCCAGGGCGTTATGCCACAGGGCCTGGCGGTGATAGGGGATCATGTAAGGCTCGGTGGTCCAGGTTTTCTTGGCCCATTCATCCATCCACTCGAAGATGAGGGCGCCTCCGTACCCCTCCCTCCGGATGGCCTCGGTCATGCGGATGATCCCTTCGGCCTGCTTCTCTTCCGATAGGCCCCCGTGGTGATAGCCGTCGGGGTTATGGTGCGCTTCCGCGGCGCTGGTGGATAGGCCGTACTCCGCCACTATGGCGGGATACTTGACCTGGGTCTCCATGAATTCCTTCAGGTACCCACCGTAGCGGAAGACACCCTCATCATCCCGGTATCCGGCGTAGGAGGCCT